>CAXFJI010000421.1:0-1576 GCA_964003275.1 uncultured Planctomycetaceae bacterium | reverse complement strand
ATCTGGCCTGACAAAAAAAGATGACCAATACCACTGACGTCCTGGTAGCCGATATGCCAAACGGTTTTGTTTGGTCCAACGGGATCAATAAAGTGAATATGCGTACTTGGTAACCCAGCAGGATGGGGACCTTCGAAAATGTGATAGTGAATGTTCGGATGCTCTATCAGGCGGACGTCTGTTGCACTCGATACACACACGTGGACGGCATTCGAGATGGTTGCCAGGGACAATAATCCTCGAACAAACGCCTCCTCTTTTTTCTGAATGAGAATGCTTGGTTGGGGTGCAAGTGGCTCCGTGTCCATCGCAGTCACAAATATGGCTGCTGGCAGCGTATTGACTTGAGGGACTTTACCATACGGACGCGTTCGAAAAGCTGTCCAGAGCCCCGATGTTATCAATGCATTAATGATGTCTTCTTTTGGAGAATCTAAATTGCATGCGGCAGCTTCCGCGAATGTCCTCTGGTCGTCTCCATCAACGTTTACGACCAAAGACTCGAATTTCCTTTTTTTGCCCCTGTTGATCTGCTCAACGACACCGCTAGCCGGAGAAGTAAAAATCACCCCGGGATTCTTTTTGTCGTGAAAAACAGCCTGTCCTGTTTGCACACGATCTCCAACCTTTACCAACAAAGTCGGCTTAAGACCCTCAAAATCATCTGCCACAATACCGACGTGATCAACCGCAGGAGCAATCGTTATCTCTGTAGAGGGCTCGCCAGATATTGGCAGTGACAGCCCCTTCTTCAATTTATATTTCTGCAACGTACGACACCCATACCTTAAGCATTTGCTGCTCGTTAAACATCATTTCAGATTTGAAAAACAAGGTTTTACACGACCAATGACCGCCTGGTTACCTGTGCTCATTTCTCACAAGGTTGTAACCTTTTCTCATTGAAAGTTGCCATAGAGATGTCTTCTTCGTCCATTTTCTGGCGTTCGTGTACCTCATGTAGTTTCCTTTCAGTTCCCGGCCCAGTCAACCACATATCAAAATCTCCGTTTGATGTTTTGAAAAACGAAAAAGAGGATAGAGACTTCAATAAAATCCTCATAATGTGGGGGTAAAAACCGACATTTGAATCATGTCTGGTGAAGGCATGAAAAAGAGAACAAAAGACAAACCATCCTTTCCAGTAGAGTAAAGTCGATGGTTGCCATGCACGGCTATGAATTGCTGCACACTACAGTGCTTGAGTCCTCAAATGCAATACATTTCTGATCTCCTTCCTGCCGTATCAGAAGATGATCCGAAGGGATACTGAAAATTGATGCATTCTCACTGTACGTGTGTTTGAGCAAGTACAGGATGGCTTGAAATGTGAACCTGAACAGAGTTTCTAGCTTGCAGGATTGTGGGGTGTTTCGTGGAGTGAAGGATTCAAGTCACAGTTCCAGGTTTGATTGTATGTCATCCACCATGATCAACTGGCACGTACATGCTAGAGCAATGAGCCATCAGGTCACTAGCGACACACAAGCCATGCCAACTCAATTGGTCATGTGGGACGCACCGAGCCTGAAGAAGCAACCGTGGTCTCAGGAATCAAGAGTCAGCAACGCTACAT
>CAXFJI010000420.1:0-1679 GCA_964003275.1 uncultured Planctomycetaceae bacterium | reverse complement strand
AGTGATGTCTATGAACTGACGTTTCCAGCGGTTGATTATGGGGTGCGGGCCATTCGTTTAGAGGTCCTACCAGATCCATCACTTCCAGATTGGGGTCCTGGTCTGTGCTACTACGAAGGACGTAAAGGCGATTTCTTTCTTTCAGAATTCGAGGTCTCATTGCCCGATAAAGGTACTCGCATTGAGATTGAACACGCGACAGAATCATTTGATGGCAAGGCATTTGCTGGGAAAAAGTCATTCGGTGCCCGTGCAGCAGTTGATGGTGTGATGTCGAGTGGTTGGAGTACCAATGGGCATCAAGGTCAGCCGGAAGCAGCAGTTTTTTGTCTCTCACAGCCCATCCAGCCTGGTACATCGATACGGGTGACAATGCGATTTGAACGTCATTTTGCATGTTCATTAGGACGATTCCGTGTGAGTTTTACGGATGACGAACATGCTAAGGCCCACGGTATGACGTCGGAGGAAGAATTAGCCCTCATCACACCAGTAGAAGACCGAACACCCATGCAGAACAAGCGTCTGTTGCGACGATTTCTGGCAACCGCTCCTGAGTTGAGCGATCAGATGAAAGACATCAAACGTTTGGAACGAGTCAGTCGGGAAGGGCTTTCGACACTCGTTCTGCGTGAGCGATCAAGTGACAATCCACGACTCACATATCGGCATCATCGAGGTGAATTTCTCTCGCCAAAAGAAGAAGTGGTTCCAGCTGTTCCTGCCTTCCTTCCACAACTCCCACATGATGGTCCTCGGAATCGTCTTGCGCTTGCGCGTTGGCTTGTATCTGAAGAGAATCCCCTGACGGCTCGAGTTGTTGTGAACAGGCACTGGCAGGCGTTCTTTGGCCAGGGCATCGTGAAGACGATTGCTGACTTTGGATATCAGAGTAGCCCACCCAGTCATCCTGACATGCTTGACTGGTTGGCTGTGACATTCATGGCACCTGCAGCGCAAGGAGGCCTTGGCTGGTCATCCAAGTCACTGCATCGTCTTATCGTGACCAGTGCGACGTATCAACAGTCCTCGGATGTGACACACGTTGCCTTGAGCAATGACCCTGAGAATACCCTCCTCGCACGTGGCCCAAGAATGCGATTGGAAGCTGAGATGATTCGAGATGGCTTCCTGAAAGCTGCTGGTCTTTTGTCAACAAAAATGTTTGGTCCTGGCGTGAAGCCCCCTCAACCATCCGGTGTGATGGAGGTGGCGTACGGAAATCCGAAATGGCAGACCAGTCAAGGAGAAGATCGATATCGACGCGGTGTGTATACATTTCGAAAGCGTACGGCGCCATTTGCATTTACAACGACATTTGACGGTCCAACAGGTGAGGTCTGTGTTGCCAATCGGGAGGCATCCAATTCTCCACTTCAGGCTCTTACTCTTTTGAATGATCCGATGTTCCTCGATGTTGCGCGGTCTCTTGGGCGAGTTGCCATGGCTGCTGGGGACACAGACACGATTCGATTACAGACCCTTGCTCGCAAGCTGCTTTCTCGTGATTTTGATGCGACAGAGGCTGAAATACTCTTGGCGTATTTGGGTGTTCAGAGGCGACGGCTCATCCATGGCACCTTAGAAGCAGCTGAGCTTATGGCAGTAAAACAGAAGAAGGAAAGAATGATTAAGGAACTTCAAGAAGAAGCTGCCTGGATGCTTGTGGCACGAACGAT
>CAXFJI010000419.1:0-1790 GCA_964003275.1 uncultured Planctomycetaceae bacterium | reverse complement strand
CGTCCATCAGTCGTTTCAATGCACCATCCTTGGGAATTGATGCAGATGGTATGACCCGTGGTTTCGTTTCTTTCCACAATGGCTGATCCGGATAGATCATGAGACCATTTTTGTTGATTTCAACAAAAACAGCGCGTGTGGGACCATCACCACCGAGCCCACGTACGTTTCCTGGAAGCAGTGCGATTGATTGCTTCGGATTACTCTTTCGGTCCTTGATATCAGCTTTTATTTTTGTGATGTCCTCCTCTATCTTCCGTTGTTGTTCTTCCCTTTGTTTTTTTTCCTGCACAAGCGCAGGATCGATTCGTGGTGGCACCGTTGGGAGAGTTGCCATTTGGCTTTGAGCCTCCTGCAGGTCAGATGTAGCTTCAATGATTTGTTGCTCGAGTCTTTCTATTTCAACATCGCGCCCATCAGTTTGTGCTCGCATGGAGTCGTATTGCTGTTGAAGCATCTCTATCTGCTGCAATTGATTTTCCTGAATGAGAAGTTTTGCTTCATATGCAGCAGCGTCTGCTACCGGCTGGGTGTCGACCTGCTCAAGAACAACTGCGGTGATGATCAAAATGAGATTGCCAATCACGCATGCAAGAATGTCAAGAAATGGAAAGAGTGATACGTCCTGTTTCTTTTTTTCTCTTCGTGCCATTTTTCAATCCTCTTGCACCGCTTGAGCAACGCCATTCGGCACTGACACTTAAGATCGAAACTTCACATTATTCTTACGCGCTGGCTTTCGTGACTTGCCTCCGCCGAATCCGAACCATGACCGCTGTTTCAGTTCCACAGAGACGGTTTTGCCATTGAGTTGCTCAAGTGTTGTTGCCAGACCCGAAAGACTCTCCCGGAGGGTGGTTGAAAAGGATTTCACTTCTTCTGCAGCCTCACTCATGACTTGTGACGCTCTTTCTCGTGTTGATTCTGAATCAACAGCAATTGCTGTGATTTCATCACGATTATGCGTGAGCATCGCGTTGAGTTGAGCAGCCTGATCGGCATGTTTGGCATGCATTGTATCTGTCACGTGGAGCCAGCCGGCTTCGACCTTCTTGCCAATGGTTTCTCCCACTCCATCCAGTTGGCCAACAAATTTACTCAGGATGGCTTCAGTCTCCGCAAGTCTCGAGGTTTGTTGCTTATCTATTTTTTTCCATGATTCCAAAAGGTCGGCTGCCACCGTACTCCCGAGTGCCTTCAATTGCGCTCCCCACGATTCCAATTCTGCTCGATGGGCAGTGAGCGCTGCATTGACGACCTCCTGTATATCGATCCGGTTTACGTTCGAACCACCTGCACCTTGTTCAGGGCCACCACGACCGTCATCGAGTCTTCGGAGTAGATACTCATTTGTGTATTCATCGACCTCACTGATGAGATCCCCCTCCATTTTCTGAAGGGCGCTTACTGGAAAAGTCAGCATCATTGCCATCGATAATGCGACTAGCGTTGTATCAAAAGAGGTACCGAGGCCCCCGGTAATATTCTTCAGTCCTGCCTTGAGTGATTCCATGTCACTCGATTGGCTGAGTGTGTCTGTAAAGCCACCTACAGCTGCGCTTACACCGATCACCGTCCCAAGGAATCCAAGAATTGGTATTGCCCAAATAAAAACATGAAAGAGCGTATAACTTCCATCAACGCTTCCAGCATCCAGATCTGATTGGCTCGAGAGCATTGTGGCTGTATCTGCAGCGCTACGGCGAGCACGAAAATGTTCAAGGCCACGCACACATCGGGTTACTAGAAAGCTGCCAACCGCATCGTGTGGCAACTCACCAATGTACGTG
>CAXFJI010000418.1:0-1794 GCA_964003275.1 uncultured Planctomycetaceae bacterium | reverse complement strand
TTTAGCGATGTACCTTGTCGATCTCTACACTGTGGCTACGAATCTTGCTGGCGTGGCAGGCATTTCATTTCCCTGCGGATTCACTGATCACCATCTTCCTGTCGGTTTTCACTTGCAAGCTCCGGCGCTGGCTGAATCACTCCTTCTTCAGGCCACACATCAATTTCAAACGCTCACCGATTGGCACACTCGACTTCCTAAGGCAATAGCTTGATTCCAAGCGCATGGCATCACACTCATCCAACAACGATCCGTATACAACCGTCATCGGTCTGGAGGTACATGTACAACTTCAGACCAAGACAAAACTGTTCTGTGGATGCCCAACGACATTTGGAGCCGCTCCAAACACGCAGGTCTGCCCAACATGCCTTGGCTTACCTGGTTCATTACCAGTCATGAATCGCCGTGCCTTTGACCTTGCACTTCGGTCAGCGCTAGCACTCAATTGCAAGATCGCTTCATTTACGAAATGGGATCGGAAAAACTATTACTATCCTGACCTCCCCAAGGGATACCAAATCAGTCAGTATGATCTTCCGTTTTCATCAGATGGCTTTCTGGAGGTCATCGACCCCAAGGGAGCCTTTTCACGACGGGTCGGTATCATTCGTGTCCATCTCGAAGAAGATGCTGGAAAGAGCATGCACGATGAGACGGCAGGAACAGCAGATAGTCGAATAGACCTGAATCGTGCGGGAACCCCACTCTGTGAGATTGTATCGGAGCCTGATCTTCGAAGCCCTCAGGAGGCACGGGCCTGGCTTAACGAACTCAAGCTACTGCTTGTCTATCTGGGGGTGAGTGACTGCAACATGCAAGAAGGGAGTCTTCGTGTTGATGCAAATGTCAACCTTCACATCCCTCAGTCTGATGGCAAGCTTTCGAAAACACCTATTGTCGAAATAAAAAACATGAATTCTTTTCGATCCGTAGAGCGAGCACTCATCTATGAGTCGGCTCGGCAATGGGAAGACTGGCAGACAACCAAGGCAGAACTTGGGACCATGCCAAAACAAACCCGAGGGTGGGATGATGCAGCTGGCGTCACTCGTGCACAACGCCACAAAGAGGAGTCCAGTGACTATCGATATTTTCCAGAGCCGGATCTGGTGCCAGTGACTGTGAGCGATGATCACATCACAGCGATTCGACAAGAAATGGGGGAAGCACCAACTGCGCTCCGGACAACACTTCAAGAGCGGTGGAACATCTCTTCCTACGACGCAGATGTCCTCGTGAATCAGGGACGTGATCTTGTGGACTACTTTGAAGAACTGGCACACCTTGTGGGCGAGGGCAAAGTCGCGAGCAACTGGATGCAGCAGGATATACTTCGAACACTCAACGAGCGAGGAGAATCCATTCTCGCATTCCCTGTCCGGCCAGCGACTGTCGCAGACATTATCCGCCGTATTGCAAACGGTGATTTTGATACTAGTCGTGGTCGAGAAATATTTTCGGGCGTCCTCGCAAGTGGCAAAGAGGTCAGTGATGTCATTGCATCCATGGGAATTACTGCCGTCAATGAAGACGACCTTGTCTCATTATGCAAGGAGTTGATTGCTGCCAACCCAAAAATTGTTGCTGACGTAAAAGGCGGAAAAGAACAGGCTGCAGGTGGACTCATTGGCCAGGCAAAAAAGAAAAATCCGAACGTGAACCCAGGCAAGGTTCGGCAAACGTGTCTTGACCTCATTAAGAATATGTAGCAACCGCTCAATCGAGCATTTGTTATTCCGCAGCTGTCACTTCAACGCATCCTGAAGAAACGATAGAACAGCGAATCTATCG
>CAXFJI010000417.1:0-1809 GCA_964003275.1 uncultured Planctomycetaceae bacterium | reverse complement strand
TTCCGATCAGGAAAAGGTGCTCTACGCTGCAGATTCTTTCAAGTAGACAGTAGTTGTAGCACAGTCGATTGTGCAAAAATAGACGGTCATTCTTGCGCTTGTAGTTTCCTTTTCATGAATGATTCTGTAACCGGTATTTTTTGGATGACATTTAAATCAGATTCTGTCGGCGCATATCTTAGAGCGCCAAGAGCATGCATGCGTCTAAAAGTGAACATAGAATAAGAGTGATGGCACGCGCATAAAAAGCTTGTTGATTGCAAAGGAAATCGTTACTACTGCAGATCATTTTGTGCACGTGATCATTGACGAATCAGTTTCCTCAGATAATCAACACAGGGGAATCTTTTTCTGTTGTCGTGTGAATTGACATCAGTCGTTCAGCATGAGGGGAAATCGTTTTGCTGAGGACTTCGGGTGATCGTGAGCAATGGGCATTCATTGAATAATGCCTCGATGTGGCTTTATTCTTCGAGCAAGTAGTTCGGGAAGTCTTTCACCGTCTTGCAGGCAACCTGCTCCATAACCTGCTGAAGTTGGCGTTTCAGAATCGTGATTGTTTGAGAACCGCCCCGTTCACCGAGCGCACTAACACCGTACATAAAAGAACGACCAAGAAAGGTAAACTTGGCACCACTGGCTAGGACACACGCAACGTCAGAGCCATTGCGAATACCTGAATCAAGCATGATGGTCATTTTGTCCCCAAACATCTTTGCTAGTTTTGCCATCGGCCGAATAGTTGACTGACCGGCATCAAGCTGGCGTCCACCATGATTCGAGGAAATGATTCCATCAACACCGATTGCGAGAACTTTCTCAGCATCCTCTTCCGTGACAATGCCTTTCACCACGAGCTTACCTTTCCAGAGATCTCGGAGCGCTTTGATACGATCTTCTGTGAGTCGTCCTTGAAAGGTTTTGTTCATAAAGAGTCCGAGATGTTTCATGTTCAGCTTCTTAGGCATGTACGGCAGGAGTGATTTGAACTGTGGTTTTCCTGCGATCAGTTGATGTGCACACCACGAAGGTGTCTGCATCATCTGGAAAATGTTGCTGAGGGTCATTCGAGGTGGCATCGACAGACCATTTTTTATTTCCTTGGGACGATATCCAAACGTCGGTGTGTCAGCCAGAAGAACAAGTACTGGGAAGCCTGCATCCGCTGCGCGAGTGACGAGCTTGTTCCGAAGGTCTTCTTCAGCGGGGTGGTATAGCTGAAACCAGGCACGGCCATGTGTAATATCGGCAATATTTTCAATACTTGCTGTACTCACAGTTGAAAGACAAAACGGTATATTTTCTTTATGTGCTGCAGCAGCCAGGAGCTCACATGCTTTTGGCCACATCAGCCCTTGGAGCCCAATGGGAGCAATGCCGAACGGGGCATCATATTTCACACCAAATAATTCAACTGAGAGATCAGCACCGTCATATTCACCAATATATTTTGGTTTGAGTCGAACCTCACGAATTTCCGCAGTGTTCCTCGCGAGATTGATTTCACTGTTGCAGCCGCCTTCGAGATATTCAAATGCAAATTTTGGTACTCGACGCCGTGCTCTTTGGCGAAGGTCTTCGATGGACGGATATTGTGAATTAAATGGTTGTGTCATATGCGAGAAGCCTTTTGCTGTCACTATTTAGAATGTTTTGTAGGAACATCGAGTTCGTCCAATAGTACCATCATGATTTCTTTCACAACCACGAGGGCTTCATTCGGGCTCATGTTTGGCAAAATGACGTTTAATTATCCACGTGTGGTTTTCCATACGCAATACTTAAGAGGTATTTCTTTTGTGGTCACTT
>CAXFJI010000416.1:0-1938 GCA_964003275.1 uncultured Planctomycetaceae bacterium | reverse complement strand
CTCGGGAGAGTCTGCAAAGCATCTTGGCAGATGGTGGCCACTGCACTTCACGCTCGCCGCCATATGCTTTCCAATAGCTCTTGTGACAATGAGTAATCCAGTGGCTACAGCGATTCCTCAGGTGTTATTTGCCTGGCTGACGTGCATCGGCTTTGTGGGATTTTTTCATAGATATTTTTCTGGTGAAAGCAAGATGTTGCGGTATATATCTGACGCCTCCTATTGGCTCTATCTCATGCATATACCATTTGTCATGGTCATCGCATGTTTAATTCAGTCATGGCAGTGGCCAGTGTTCATGAAAGTGCTTCTCATATGCTCGGCAACAACGGCTATTCTCCTGCTATCCTATCAACTGTTTGTTCGCTATACATGGATTGGCATCGTGCTCCATGGACCGAGACAAAAAACGCACATGAAGCCTATGACTGACTGATGGTCTCATTCATGTATTTTGGGCTGAAGTCGTGAGTCTCTCAGGTGGCCCATGTTTGAGAAGAATCTGAGGTGTGCTTGGGTTGCATGTAGTTACCGACCTGGTTTGACTACCAACACAAGAATGAGGAAGATACTCTTTTGATTGTTTGTTTTCCGGGGCATGCCTCTTTTAGAGTGAGGGTGGAATAACCCTATCAAAAAAAGCACCATCCAGGAGACGTTCCCGTACAACAAACCTGGGCCACACATAGCAAGGTAGAAGGTGAACATAATGGGATTTCTTGACAGTTTGCGGCGGCAGTTACGGTCCGTTATCGAGTGGGAGAATCCTGGTCCAAGCGAACTGTTTACGCAATGGACGGACAATGGTGATGAGATCAAGAATGCCTCAAAACTCATCATTGGCCCCGGTCAGGGATGCGTATTTGTCTATGAGGGCAAAGTTGTCGACATTCTGACGCAAGAGGGAACAGTTGATTTGAAGACAGCCAATATTCCATTTTGGACTACCATCACCAAGGTCATGCAGGCCTTTGAAAGTGAACACAAAGTAGGGATTTATTTCTTTCGAACAACGCGGATTCTTGATCAAAAGTGGGGAACGACATCGCCAGTAAAATACGATGATCCAAAGTATCAATTCCCGGTAGCGTTGCGTGCTTTTGGCAACTATTCGTACAAGGTTACCGATCCGAAGTCATTTTTTGTCACAATTGTTGGGGGTTCCTCTGCCTTTACGGCCATAGATCTCCGGCATGTCATGTCTGATCGTATTCTGCAGCCACTCAGTGATTATTTTGCAAAGGCGCAATTTTCATACACCGACATCGATGCCCACCGTGAAGAAATTGCTGTCGGCATTGCGAAAAAGTTAGAAGATGATTTTCAAAAGCTCGGCCTTGAAATAACAGATTTTCGTGTTGAAGGGACGAGTTTTACAGATGAAACCATGCAACGCATTAATCGCATCGCAGATATTACAGCGGAATCAGCAGCAGCAGCAGCAGCAGGACTTACCTATGCACAGTTGCAGCAGTTGGAGGCACTTCGGGAAACAGCAAGGAATGAAGGGGGAGCGGCAGGTGCTGGAATGGGCGTCGGTGCTGGGATTGGATTTGGGCAGATGATGGCTAATGCTATGGGAAACTTTGATCAGTCGGGCACAAGCGACAGTGTCACAAAGATGAAAAACCTGAAAGCTCTTCTTGATGACAACCTTATTACACAAGATGAGTACGAGCATAAAAAGCAAAAAATACTTGATGAACTATAAGTAGTATGAGTAATGATGGAATCGTGATTCGATGCGGCTCGTGTTCAGCCCCAGCTGATCCTCGTACAGGTATCTGTTCGTACTGTGGTGCAAAAAATGACGTCGACCTCCAGGGACGAGTCGATCTTCGAAAAGAAGGACCATCTGATCGTATGTGTCCAATCTGTTCGCAGCAGCTGATGACGATCAGTCTCGAGCTTGGTGATGGGTTTTTTGTAGAGCGTTGT
>CAXFJI010000415.1:0-1990 GCA_964003275.1 uncultured Planctomycetaceae bacterium | reverse complement strand
AACTTCTTTCGGATGGTTGCTGATTTGCGTATCACGTTCACTGCAGTGGATCACTTTGACGCCGAGTTCATGGGCAAGGTGGTTGAATGTCTGGTTCTTTGCGTAGTGAGCAATTCGCTCTGACTGTTCAGCAGAAAAAGAATTTTTTTCAAGGCAGGCGTCCGCAATATCGATGAGGGCATGCTTGGTGAAATGGCTGATGAGACCGGGATTGGCGCCGTGTTCAAGGACAGCAGTGGGGCCAGGAGACTCCCAGCCAGAAATCATCTGACGAAGTTTCATGTGCCGCCAATACAGTGTCATCTCCGTTGGGGAAGCATTGTGTGCATTGGCATACGGATCCCAGAGCTCGACAGATGTGTTGAGATACAAGACGCCAGCGTCATGGCACCATTGCACAATCTCACAACAGTCGATATTCCAAGCAAGATCAATGAGGATATCACCTTTTGAGACATGCTCTGCAAGTGCGGAGCCGAGATTGTCCGGGGTAATCTTTTTTCGAACGAAGGTTATCCCCTTTTCAATCCATGGTTGAAGTGCTGCATCATCAGGATCGAAGTCGATGATGGTAATGTTTTGTGGGGAGACGTTGATGTGCTTGAGGAGAATTGGAATCGTGCAACGAGCTACAAATCCAAAGCCGACAAACAGAATACGGTTATGAAATGTCACCATTGCAGGAGGGCCCCTTTTCGTGTGAATCATAATCTGTGAGGCGGGAGTATACGTGGAAAAACAGAAAAGAAGTATCAGGGTACACTCTGAGCATGCGAGTTGTTCTTCAGCGAGTGACAGAGGCGAGTGTCTCGATCCATCATGAAATCGTAGGCCAAATTGGTCGAGGGCTCCTCGTATTCGTAGGCGTTGAAGACGGCGACACCGTGGCTGATGCCGAGTGGTTAGCTGCAAAAATCATCGGGATGCGAATTTTTCCTGATGAGAAAGGGAAAATGAATGAAAGCGTGGCGGCCATGGGTGGAGATATCCTTGCCATCAGTCAGTTCACCCTTCATGCCAACACCCAAAAAGGAAATCGACCAAGCTTCATTCGGGCAGCCAAGCCAGAGGCAGCCGCTCCGCTGTATGAATCCTTTTTGGAAGTGCTTGAGCGAGGGCTTGGGCGTCATGTGCCACGAGGGGTCTTTGCCGCCGATATGCAGGTCTCACTTACCAATGACGGACCTGTGACAATTATCGTTGATTCAAGACAGCAGAGATAACCTCCCATTGCAGATGCCCCATTCTCTCAGCTGTTGCTGGGAGAACAGAACATCTGCAAGAGAAGTTACTCAAGTTCGAAATCGAACGTATTACCTTCACCGGCACTTACTGTTGCAGTGAGCCCCGATGTTTCGGCTTTCTCGTATTTTTCATCAAGCTCATTTTTCGGGCCAGTATCACTGACAGCCGTCGGGTCATAGTCATCACTATCAACGTCTCCCGAAGCGGCTTCATCAGACGATGCATACTTTACAACCCTTACGCCATAGTCACCTTCCATTGCACCATCATCTTTCCCAAAGGTTGAAAGCGTATACCGACCAGCACTATCTGTTTTTCCATTGGCTGGCCTCTGGCCTGCAGATGGACTGAACGTGACCGTGGCATTCGCAACAGGAGTCCCCCCAAGAGTCACCGTGCCACTCACCGGATGAGTAGGAGGATTGGTTGGTCCTCCTCCACAGCCATTCGTGAACACAAGACCGAGGGAAACAACTCCCACAACGAGGAAAGAATTCATTTTCATGTGACTAGGTAAAAATTGCATTGTTTGAACTAAGCTCCATCTGATGTTGCACCAAGTGATCCCCAGACCCCATACGGACTTCTCGAAGTCGCTGTTCGACCAGGAGCCTGCGCCGACGTATCGCCACAATCAATATTGTCGTTTGTGAACGATACTGAACCATCGGCATACCCTGTTACAACACCACCGGGATGTCGACTCGCAGCAGAATAAACAGCAGTGCTTGAATCAGCATTTGCG
>CAXFJI010000414.1:0-2007 GCA_964003275.1 uncultured Planctomycetaceae bacterium | reverse complement strand
AGGGTAATCTCAAGTGGTTTTTCACAGATGACATGAATATCTTTACGCGCTGCAGCCTGTGCAGCCTCAAGATGTGCGCCAGATGGTGTGGCTATTGTGACAAAATCTGGTTTTGCGCGACGAAGCATACGCTTGCTATCATCAAACCATTCGCAGTCAAATTCTGCTGCGAAGGCACGGCCTTTTTCCTCAGTGCGACAAGAAGCTGCAACAAGCTCGACGCCAGGGATGTCCCCTAATGCTCGAGCATGCATGCTTGCAATGGCACCAATCCCAATAATTGCAGCTCGCATAAGTAATCCTCCCGGAAGACATGAGTTTGGCGGCCGATGGGAAGGGATACAAGCCTTATGTAGGTTCATGCGGTAGGATGATTGTCATGACCCCGAACCATTCCCTGTCTTTTCCAAAATCTGAAGACCTCATCAGGCGTTTAGCTGATGAAAATCGCAGAGTTGTCATCGTGTCATCTGGTGGTGGATCAGAAGCCATTTCCCATCTTGCCACGACACCGGGGGTTAGTGAGGTCATGCTCGAAGCACTTGTACCGTATTCACGTCATTCAGTTGATTCTTTCTTAGGTGGTAAGCAGGAGACATATTGCTCGTCACGTGCCGCTCGAAGGCTTGCCGTGTTGGCATGGCAACGTGCCTGTTTCTATGGAGCAACGTGTGAGCAGGCAGTAGGGGTGTCAGTGACAGCCAGTCTCAAATCGATTGGAGCCAAAAAGGGTGATCATCGCGTTGTCGTTGCACTGCAAACGTTTGACTGCACACGTGTTGCCTATCTGACCCTCCAAAAAAATCAAAGAAGTCGCACTGAGGAAGAACATCTTGCCGCATGGCTTGCTCTTGAGAGTCTTGTGTCTGTTACGCATGGGAATTGTTCGTTGGCAAAGGAACTCTTTCCGGGGGAGAGTGTTGATGTTGACATGATGTCAGCACCGTTGGCGTGGCAAGAGCTCTTCACCAACAGTCGGCGTGTTGTCGGTGTGCAGACAGCGTCACCTGAAAGCACAGATTCGTTTGCCGTAGAGGATCCTGTTACATCGACAACGGGTCGAGTAATTTTCTCAGGTTCCTTTGATCCACTTCATGAAGGTCATCTTTTGATGGCGCGGATCGCTGAAGAAATCGCTGAGCGGCCTGTTGACTATGAATTATCAGTAACGAATGTGGATAAGCCAATGCTGGACTACGTTGCTGTCCGCGGTCGTCTCATGCAGTTTTCCGGTCAGCGATTATGGCTTACACGAGCTGCCACCTTTGAAGAAAAACTGGATATTTTTCCAAAGAGTACCTTTGTCATGGGGGCAGATACGTTTGTGCGATTATCTGACCCTCGGTATTACGGAGGTTCAAATGCTGCTGCTGAGCAAGCGGTACGTCGCATTGCAAAAGATGCTGCGGGACTGATTGTCTTTGGGCGTGTGCGAGGGGGGAATTTTGAGGATCCATCCCAGCTCAATGCGCCGGCGGCGTTGAAGAATGCTGCCTATTTTGTATCGCAGCGAGAGTTTCGGTGTGATCTATCGAGTACCCAACTCAGACAAGCAACAGCGCGAGGCTAGCCTCGATTGCGTCGAGCAAGCCCGGCACCAATGCGATCCAGTGTGGTGCTGTGATCCTCAAGACCAATGTGTGCACGAATAATATTCATGCCTTTTGAGTCGGTAAGAGCCTGGGTCAGTGCTTGGTCGAACTCACCTTCTGTGCGTATTTCAAAACCAGTTCCTCCACCAAGTACTTTTGGAAGAAGTTGATATTCCCACGGATTAATGTCGTTGAAACCGCCTTCGTGGATGACCCGTTCGGTTCCATAGCCTTTGTTATCAAGAACAATCACTGTTACATCCAGCCCTCGGCGCACGATTGTCGAAAGCTCCATGCCCGTCATTTGGAATGCCCCATCACCAACAAGCGCGATAACCTTCAAGTCAGGCCGTGCCATTTTGGCACCAAGTGCTGCGGGTACAGCAAATCCCATTGATGTGTAATATGCGGGAGA
>CAXFJI010000413.1:0-2019 GCA_964003275.1 uncultured Planctomycetaceae bacterium | reverse complement strand
CATCACCAAGTGCACCAGTGGGCTCACCACCTTTGCCGGCACCAAACGACTCCCAAAACAACGTATGATTCGCATGCCCACCACCATTATTCCGCACAGCCATACGAATTCCTTCAGGAATACTTTCAAGATCTGAGATGAGCTTTTCAATTGGTAATGAAGAAAGATCTGCATGTCCCTCTAAAGCCTTGTTAACATTTGCAACATAGGCAGCGTGATGCTTGTCATGATGAATTTCCATCGTTCTAGCATCAAAGGAAGGCTCCAGTGCATCAAATGAGTAGGGGAGGGGGGGCAGTGTATAGGCCATAGAAACTCTCCTGATTGTATTCCTTGAAGATCAAAAATGTGGGGACATCACAGTGCATGCGATAGTGCGATCCTAGCCAACATATGACGTACCGGCAAACGGCCGATCTGAAAAGCGGTAACGATGGTAGGGAATGCAACACAAAATCAGCAGGCACCACTCCTGCAGGGGATTCCGAATGCCCAACATTTCACTCACTTTCTGAATTTGAACGGCACTCATGACGATCCTAAAGAAAGGTTGAATGATGGCACGGAGGCCTTCATGACCGTCTTGGGAAATGTTTCCCAATGCCGAACGGAATGTGTTAGAGGCGATGTCCCGGGCAGTTAACTCTCGACGCGATCAACGACGGCGAAAAATCGTTTCTTGGTCTCGCAATCCATCGTCGCTCAATCCTTCTCCGCATGAGAACGAAAATCCGTCTCCTGGAGCTGTATACGCTCCTGCTGCCGACCCTCACCAGCAACCTGCTCTCGCCACAATCATGCCTCAAGGAATTGGCTGGCTTTCGATTACAATACTCGTCATTCTCACAATGGCCTGTAGTGTGATCGGCCTGAGCACTGCTGAACTTGTTTTACAAAAACAATTTCTTGGAAACACTGAAACTTTCAATAGGACTTTGGCAGCAGTACGTGACTGCCTCGACCTTCGGTCGACAGGAAGTCTTGCACACTGGATTTCCAACGTTTTCCTCATCTCGGCTGCCGCTGTCGCCTGGTCAATCCGGGGCATGCGTCAACATCGACGTGATGATTATAAAGGTCGGTTTCGTGCTTGGGGATGGTTTGCATGCCTGCTGTTTATGACTTCACTCTCATCAAACGTTCCCATTGGGACAGTTTTTGCCACATTCATCATTGACTGTACTGGCATCTCTTTTGGTCCAGAGGGTTTTGGCTGGTGGCTTGTAACCTGCACGTTTTCCATAGCTTCTATTGCTTTGTGGGCTTTCCTCCCACTTCAGCGCCGCGTTGGTGTAGGCATCTGGTTCACCAGTTCCGTCATTCTGTGGCTCACGTCAGCCGCGTGCACATGGATACTTGCAGCACGACAAGCCGGTGACCAGATCCTCATCACAGGCAGTGCAGCATGGGTTCTCACTACTGCAATGATACTGATTACGATGCTTACAGCAGCACAAACAGTTATTCGCGAGGTGCGAGGAGAAGGAGCACACATATCACACAACAGTCACACCATCTCTGATTCCAGTTATCAAGTTTCAAATGAGAACGTTGATGATGAGGCCGCTTTCGTCGAGAATGCCGAAGAAAAGACTGAGTTCATCGATGGATCAGAGCCCATCAAACCGCGATCTCGTCGACTCACAAAGGCAGAAAAAAAACGCATGAAGCGAAGAGCTCGCCTCCAGAAGGCGGGCTGACGGCATGCCCTTTGAAATTTTATTGTCTTTTGTGAATAGTGCTCACTTATGACTGTTCGTACACGTTTTGCACCGAGTCCCACAGGCTACCTCCACATCGGTGGCGTTCGTACCGCTTTGTTTAATTGGCTTTTTGCTCGACACCACGGTGGTCAATTTGTCCTCAGGATTGACGACACCGACAACGCTCGCAATATCAATGAAGCCCTCCAGCCGATTCTTGATGGGTTGCGGTGGCTTGGCATTGACTGGGACGAAGGGCCTGATGTTGGTGGACCGTACTCGCCCTACTTCCAGTCGGAACGAAGTGGACGCTACC
>CAXFJI010000412.1:0-2087 GCA_964003275.1 uncultured Planctomycetaceae bacterium | reverse complement strand
CAGGATGAGGCCTTTGTCATTGGTTTCACCATGGGGAGTACACGTGCAGTGCTGTGTTTAGAGCAGCTTGTCTTCAAGTTTTCTGTCGCCTATCTGTATCCTGATCCCTATCGGATTCCATGGTCCATTTTGGCGGCGTACGATCTCGGTCTTGAGGCCGGTCAAAGGCTTGGCATCAAGAATGTTCATTGTGCTATCACTGATGACATGCTGAGTTGGAAACTTGGCATGGTGCGGAGTGTCCTCGGTATTGACACCGCACGGCTCACGGAGTTTTATGAACGAGAGCAGGCCATGCTGCCCTCGACGGCGGCAAGCCAGCGACTGCTTTCTGCCAGATGTTTCAGGCAAAGTGCCTCAGGTGTACGCGGTGGAAATCACATGACGACGAATTAGTATGGTGTTTCTTCAGGAGTCACATCATGCGTTGTTATAAAAATATGCTCGTTTGGTTATATGCATCAGTTTTTGGGATGGTGTTTGCTGTCAGTCCGTGCCTGGCAGCCGAGTCACCGCTAAAAGCCGGTTCGCCAGATTTTGATCGTTCTGTTGTGTATCGCTACGATCCAGTGCATGAAACGTTTAGTCCGATTGAGAGAAGTAAGATTAAGCCGTTGCATGTGTACTATCGATTTAGTTCAGTGCTTGATGACTGGGTATGGAGTAAGGCGGATGGCAGGGGACAAAACTTGGAGTTTGCCATGGGGGCAGGATCCATCCAGCGGGTATATCTTTTCGATCTAACGATAAATATTGATGAGGGAATTGAGATCTTGGAGCAACGCGTACCTGCTATTGCAAGACGCTATCTTGTCGAAGGCTCAAGAGCTTCCATGTTGCTTGGCGAGGATGGAAAGTGGGAGCTTAACGGCATTGTTGCTGTCGGTCATGTTTATGATCGTGCATCGAACCAGCGGTGGGAGTGGCATGGTGACCATCGTGTTGCAGTCGTTCACGGTGGAGGAAAGTTTTGGCAAGACGAGCAGGGAAGTTTTGTGCCATTGTGGGGCGTGTGCCCGTGTGCTCATGGTTGTCCGTAGATCACGTCAGGGCCGGTGGAATGAAGAAATCATTCTCCGATTATTTTGACAAGAACCCGTTTGGGTCGACGACCATCAAACTCGCCGTAAAAAATCTGTTCCCATGGGCCAAAATCCAGCTTTCCTTGGGTGACTGCAATGACGACTTCTCTGCCCATAATCTGTCGCTTCATATGTGCGTCAGCATTATCTTCGCCCGTTCGATTGTGAGCGTATCGCTGAGGTGAGGCGTCGAAGGGTGCGAGGGATTCTAGCCACGTCTTGTAATCGTTATGAAGCCCTGGCTCATCATCATTGATAAAAACGGATGCGGTAATATGCATTGCATTGACAAGGCATAATCCTTCCTGGATGCCGGATTGTTCAACAAGCTTTTCCACCTTGGGCGTAATGTTCTCAAATGCCATCCGTTCAGGCTGTTGAAAAGTGAGATGTTGTGTAAGGGATTTCATGGTGTTGTTCTTTCTTCAGAGCCATTGTTGCTGATCGCATGTGGTTATGGTGCGATCTGGAATGCGTTCACCTTCATGCTCAATTTTGAATAGCAGTGCATCTCGCCGCTCAATCGCCTCACTGAGAGATCGCGTTTGCAGTGAGCGTCTAACGCGTCGTTTCCGGTTGTCAAAATGAAGGGTGAAGTGCACCCACCAGACACCATTATTATTCCAGAGATGGTGGGTCTGGTTAGCTGAATCGATTCGTAAAGAGGGAAATCCAATGACCATCTAGCACGTCCTTTCCGTGATAAGGAAAGAAAGGGCATTCTTAGAATCCACCATGGATCCTTCGAAAGCTTCATCGAGTGATGGATAACCACCGATCGATGCACATCCTCTCACTCTGTTGCCAGACTGAGTTACCACCTTTGCTTTCGCGAGGTTGGGCCAAGTGACCGCGAGGGACACTTGATATCGAGACGGATGAACCTTCCAGTTGAGGAGTATACTGTATCCACTATCGGGATTCCATAACACGGGGGGGATGGGCCAGAAGGTTGAAAGCTGCTGTGTTTATGCACCTATTCAGCGTGTTGGAGCCTGAACCTTC
>CAXFJI010000411.1:0-2192 GCA_964003275.1 uncultured Planctomycetaceae bacterium | reverse complement strand
CTGTTATTTTTATGGTCGATGTCAGAACTGGACATAGCTACTCCGAAAGACTGTTCAAAGGGCACAAAACCCTATTATTCATGTGTGAATGGAAGGCGTCTAGGCCGGTTCGGAATCGTGGCTTCTAGGGGTGAAGACAGGCTTAGGCCCCAGACGCTGACCTGGGCCGATAGATTTCAGTTGCCATGCCAAAGTAGTTTTCTGCTGAAAAAGCCACTGTTTCACCCAGCGTCGGATGAGGATGAATCGCTTCCATGACATCTCTGGCTGAGCATCCCATTTCAATAGCAAGAACACCTTCAGCGATGAGTTCACCTGCTCCTGGACCAACAATCCCGACACCAAGCACCGTATCCGTCTCATTATCAACAAGAATTTTTGTCATGCCATCCGTTCGTCCGAGGGCATGAGCTCGCCCGCTCGCGGCCCATGGATACTTGCTGATTTCAACCTTTCGCCCAACAGCCAATGCTTCCTGCTCGGTTAATCCAGCCCATGCAATCTCAGGATCGGTAAAAACAACTGCAGGAATTGCTCGTGGAGCAAAAAGAGCAGGCTCACCGTGCAGTGCTTCAACAGCGACTTTTCCTTGATGGCTTGCCCGATGCGCGAGCATTGGCTCTCCACATACATCACCAATCGCAAGAATATGAGGATCAGCGGTTCGCTGTTGACCGTCGACTTCAACAAAACCTTTGTCGTTCACAACAACCTGAGTATTTTCAAGTCCAAGGCCATCTGAGTTTGGGCGTCGACCGACCGCCACAAGTACTTTGGAAAAATCCGCGACAGCCTGCCCTTCCGGACCTTCAAAATGAACGGCTATTGATGCCCCCTGCTCCTTGAGCCCAGCTACTTTCGTTTGGAGGTGAATATGATCGAAAAGCCCTTCAAGCCTTTTCTGAAGTGGCTTGACCAGATCACGATCAGCGCCAGGAAGAAGTGTGTCTGTCAGTTCAACCACAGACACACGAGAGCCCAACTCTGCATACACCGTTCCCATTTCAAGACCGATATATCCACCACCCACCACGAGCAACGACTCCGGAATATCTGAGAGTTCAAGGGCGGTCGTGGAGTCAAGGACACGGGGACTGCCAATATCAAAGGCCGGTATCCGGGCCGGACGAGAGCCGCTTGCGAGAATACAGTGATCAAATGTAACAGTCTGACTCGATCCTCCGGACTCGGCTACCTCGAGTGTTGAAGAGTTTGTAAACCGTGCCTCTCCGTGAATAACGGTGACGTTTCTACGCTTCGCCAACTGCCCTAACCCACCAGTCAATGTAGCAATGACCTTATCTTTTCGGGCTCGCAGGGCATCCAGATTGATAACCGGTTTCTCAAATGCAATTCCCCACTCACCCATTTCACGGGTTTCAGCAAGCACACGGCCAACATGCAAAAGAGCTTTCGAAGGAATGCAACCACGAAGCAGACATGTGCCCCCAAGCCGAGAGTCTTTCTCGATAACGGCTACCTCCATACCGAGGTCAGCAGCCAAGAAAGCGGCTGCATAACCACCCGGACCACCACCAAGAACTACCACGGGAACATGCATCTACTCAATCTCCTCTTTTAAAATAGTAGCACTTAAAGTACTGTGAATCGGGTATCGGGGTCCAACGTGTTGCCATGCGCAAAATGATGCCATAATACACTGTACAAGACATCTTCCTGCGAGAGTGGCGGAATTGGCAGACGCGCTGGATTTAGGTTCCAGTGCCGAAAGGCGTGCGGGTTCGACTCCCGCCTCTCGCATGTTTTATTGTTCAAGTCACTAAAAGCCACTGAGTCACCCGCCTTGAAGTGTACGCGAGCGGGCAAGGGCGTCTTCTGCCTCTTCAATTCGACCACCACGCATACAGGCAACACTCAGAGCCGTGTAGCTAAAAGGATCGTTGGGCTCAAGTTCTACAACTTTTCTCGCATGCTTAACAGCATCCTCGTGTCGCTCCAGTCGTGTGCACCAGGCAGCTAACGCTGAAAAAGCAAGTGAGTAATCTGGGTGATCTGCAACGACACCCTCCATCATTGTTACCGCTTCTTCAACGCTGCCTTCGTCCTTCAGGGCCTCTGCAGCTGCATATCGTTCCTCACGATTCTCCATATTCTCTTCGTAGCCTCCTTCGTTTTTGGTCAATTTTTCAGGTGAGCAATTGAATATTTCGCATGTCCGTAGTTTACCTATA
>CAXFJI010000410.1:0-2216 GCA_964003275.1 uncultured Planctomycetaceae bacterium | reverse complement strand
CCCGGTGACTGGAATCATCAAACGGTCACGGTGAATGGTCCGAATGTGATTGTGGAACTGAATGGTACAACGATTCTGGAGGCAGACTTGGATAAACTGGCAACAGAGAACCACAAGCACAAAGGAGTCAAACGTCGCAGTGGCTACATCTGCTTCTGCGGACATGGCACTCCGGTTCAGTTCAGGAATATAACGATTCTCGAATTAAAAGGTCAGGAATAATGAAATGGCTTTCCCAGATCTTTTGTCTTTCAATCGCAACGATGCTTCTTCATCCTCCGATCGCTGGTGGACAGCCAACACCATACAACGTTCTGTTCATCATTTCTGACGACCTGACTGCAACTGCCCTTGGTTGTTACGGCAACAAAACGTGCAGAACTCCGAACATCGACAGACTGGCTTCTGAAGGAACACAATTTTCACGAGCGTATTGTCAGGCCACGACTTGCGGGCCATCTCGTGCTTCACTCTTGTTTGGATACTATCCGTATGCGTCGAAAGCAACCGGCTATACAAGCGGCCGCAAAGAGGTCGGTCCTCATAACGATAGTTGGCCACAGCACTTCAGAAAAAACGGTTATCACAGCGCTCGTGTTTCCAAAGTTTTTCACATGGGGGTTCCTACGGACATTGCACCTGGGAAACACGGAGCAGATGACCCCGCCTCCTGGAATGAGGCGTTCAATAGTCCTGGGCCAGAGTCCAAAGCGTCGGGACATGGTGAAACGTTACAAAACAATCCCGATGGCCTCAAGAAAGGCGCAGCAGGTGGAAATCGTTTTTCAGTCGTCGAGGCAGATGGGGATGACGCAGTGCATTCCGACGGAAAGACCGCGAGGAAAGCCGTTCAACTCATTCACCAATACAAGAGCATGGACAAACCGTTTTTTCTAGCTGTTGGTTTTGTGCGCCCGCACGTTCCTCTTGTCGCTCCGCGAAAATATTTTTCTGCTTACGTTGCTGACAAGATGATCCTGCCACCGAAAGTCCCCGGAGACTGGGATGACATTCCAAAAAATCCCGGCAACCGAAGAACTTCTCAAAGTCTGCAAATGAACCTTCAACAGCAGAAGAAATTGATTCGCGCCTACTACGCATCGGTCAGTTATATGGACGCCATGACTGGCGAGCTATTGAAGGCTTTGAAAGAAAGTGGTCAACGCGACAGGACGATTGTCATCTTCACCAGTGATCATGGCTACCACCTCGGTGAACATGACTTGTGGTCTAAGGTAAGCATTCACGAAGAATCAGCGAGAGTACCGTTAATCATCAGCATGCCAGGCAAGCCTCCGGGCGTCTGCAATTCGCTCGTTGAACTACTTGATCTTTATCCCACCGTATCCCACCTGTGCGGATTAGACATCCCAGACAATCTTCAAGGGAAGGATATTTCCTCAATGCTTCACAATTCAGCCGCGAAGGTTCGCGATGCGATTCTCTGCAGTGGCAAGGGAAGGCTGTATCGCAACGATCGATGGGCACTTTTGGACTATGGAAAGAAAGGAGAACTGTACGACATGCAAAACGATCCGAAGCAGTACACAAATCTTTTTGATCAGCCAGCATATGCGCAGACCGTTATCGAATTGAAACAAAAACTGAATGCAAAACTGGCCAAAGTCGGAAAGAATGATTTGGGAAAAGATTGAGCATCAATAAACCTCATGCCGTAAAACCAACGACTCCACACTGCGTTTTGGCAGGAAACGCTGCAGGCCATGGCATCTGAACTATGCAGCAACAGATTTCTTTGAACAGCAAAGACGACGTGAGAAATGCCAACGTCTACCGGCAAGCCGACAGTAGACACCCAGCAATTCTCACCCGATGTCACGTGGGCGAACCGGTTGAGCCAATACATAGCTCGCCAACTCGGGGATCACAACTAAAGTGAAACCTCAATAGTGCAGGTAAATGATAATGACAGCGATTTGCACAAAGCCCCCCTAATAATCTGCTCACCACCAACATCCACAACTGGTAACGGCAACGTCTCTTCTTTGACCTTCGGATATCCGATCACATGTAGCAAGCGTTGCTATTTCAGAGAACGATTGTACGGGATGTACAAAGTGAGTGGCTCTTCGTCAAAATCACGACACTTGCGAAAGTCCGGTTGACCATCCTATGCTTGGAACTTTCAGAAAGAGATAGAACCAAATCATGAAACATACGCTGCTCACCTTTGTTTTGGTCCTTTTCACTTGCAC
>CAXFJI010000409.1:0-2222 GCA_964003275.1 uncultured Planctomycetaceae bacterium | reverse complement strand
ATCCTTTCGGTCTCCAAGTGGACACGCAGCCGCGTTAAACGGAACTGTACTTCCAAGTCGATATGAGTTGTTCATGATGTGTCCTAACACACAGCCATAGTGGGCATCGAGTGCATTTCCGTTTGCCATGTTGGGATCACCAGCCCGAATGGCAGCGATAAAACTTCCCCAGTTACCACCCGGAGTGACCCGTCCCCGTTCAACGTCGAGTGGCTCAAATGAGTCACTTCCTGGCCGCCTGATTTTGTACTGTCCCTCTCCCACAATGACACTTCCATCCTCGAGGTAATATTCATTGCATACCTCCTTCTTATAGCCCTTGTAGTTGACGTTGCGAACATTGAACAACACACATTGACCATTTGGATACTCAGCCATTGCAAACATGGTGTTTGGCGTCTCACCTTGATCATCCCATGAGAAACGCCCTCCCATAGCCATCGTCTTTACAGGGTGGGTCTGGTCATCGTCGATCGCCCATCGAGCAACATCGAGCTGATGTGTCCCCTGATTATTCAGATCGCCATTTCCAGTCTGCCAAAACCAGTGCCAGTTGTAGTGCACCAGGTTCGGATGGTAGTGATCAATGACCGCGGGACCTTTCCAGAGGTCCCAGTTGAGTGATGATGGCGGATTTGATGGTGCCTTTGTTCCAATACTCCCGCGAGGCTTGCAGCAGTAGCCATACGCAATTTTGAGGCGTGGGAGTTTTCCGTTCTTGAGCATCTCATGAAGACCGGCAATTCCTGCATCACTTCTTCTTTGTGTGCCATGTTGAACGACGACGCCGTATTTCTTCTGAGCCTCAACTGCAACACGACCCTCCGTGATGTCGTGGCTCATTGGTTTTTCGACATACACATGTTTTCCTGCCTGTGCGCCAAGGATGGTCATCAACGAGTGCCAATGATTCGGCGTGGCAATGGAGATGGCATCGACAGAGGCGTCATCAAGAACCCTTCGAAAGTCAGTGACACCCTTGATCGAATATTTTCCATCAATTTTCTTTTCCATGGCGGAAAGGGTGCGGCCAAGTACGTTCTCATCTGGATCAGCGATATACGCAATCTCTACATTTTTCTGTCCACGCCATCCGTTCAGGTGAGACTGGCCACGGCCGTTACAGCCGAAGACAGCAATGCGGACTCGATCATTGGCACTTTCAGGGGCCGCATTTGTTTTTGATCCTGCCAAAAGAAACGTGCCGGTGGTTGCCAAAGAGGTCCGAAGTGCATCTCGACGGTTGAGAGTTGTGTGAAGCATGTGGTTGTCTCCCAGATAGGCTTTTGAAAAAACAAATGACGGAGTGTCGTATAGGGCAACTGTCTTCCGAAATGTGATGACCCCATTGTGTTTGTCTTGTCATGACGGCATGACCAAACAGCAGACCGAAAACATCATCGCATCCTGCCTTATACTATCCTAACAGAGTTTATTATTGCGAGTGCTGAAACTCAAAAGAAAGGCTGGGTTTTGTGTTTTTTGGTCAGGAGAATGTGCCGCATGCGATAGGCGATCATTCTGAAAAGCCTCCTCGGTACTGGTTTCCGGCAAAGCGATACGGTTGGGGATGGGGACTTCCACGGACCTGGGAGGGGTGGCTCACGTTCCTTGCTTTTATTGTTATTCAGAGCGTCATTTTATGCGTTATCAATCCGGGGCAACAGACACTTCTGTACGTAAGCATTGTTGCTGGAACGGCAGGAGTGCTGCTGCTGATCTGCTGGAAAAAGGGAGAGCCGCCTCGATGGCGATGGGGTGCATAGAGTTGAGTGAAGAGCGCTAGAAAAACCTTTGAGTGTATGTTTTTCCTGATCCCGCGTCTAAAAACAAACGAACCTGACGCATATAGTTGTTGCTCGAATAGCAAAGAATTATCATTGTGATAGTTCTCGGGTGTAGCACCATCATTGTTAAGGTGTGAATTTGTTTGGATTCATGACTGAGGTTGGGTTGTCAGTCGTTGGCTCTTCTAGTTGGCAGGATTCTTATGAGTGAGGTCATTTTTCACCGATTGCGTGCGATACACCTTAACGCTTGGGCGTCATTGCAGTTTTGTATGCGATCCTCTCTCGCTGCTTTATGCATCATGCCGTGCGCCGTGGCATTTGAAGACTACGATCGTGCTTCAGAAAATATCACCTTGCTCAAAAAAGTAGTTGGGTTGGACCAAGTGGATCCGGCGCTTATCGCCGACTACGAAAGTCTCATGGAGGAGCGAG
>CAXFJI010000408.1:0-2229 GCA_964003275.1 uncultured Planctomycetaceae bacterium | reverse complement strand
TCAATCGATTGAAGGAACGTTTTCCACAAATTGTTGGGCCACCGAAGGATGATATCTGCTATGCCACACAGAATCGTCAAGAAGCCGTCCGGCAACTCGCTGAACACGCTGATATCGTGCTAGTGCTTGGCAGCCAAAACAGTTCAAATAGCCAGCGACTTGCAGAACTTGCAAGTGAAAGTGAAATATCGGCCTACCTCATTGACGATGCAAATGAAATTGATCCATCTTGGTTCAGTGGTGATGAAACCGTGCTCATTACTGCAGGTGCAAGCGCCCCAGAGAGCGTTGTGCAAGACTGCGTCACTTGGCTTACGTCACGATATAATGCAACGGTAGAAGAAAAAACAATTCGCGAAGAGCAAGTGTATTTCCCCCTACCAAAACAACTTCGTACTGCTTTGCGCAACTGAGCGATAACCCAAAAAGTTCTTTGTTGCTCTCTCTGGATCGGTGTGTGATCTGATTCATCCATGCATGGGCAAACTAAAAAGACCTGCAATCTAACTTCACTCCCAATAACGTGAACCGTGACTATGTATTTCAAGAATGTTTCTCTTCCAGCATTGACGCTTCTCGCCTGTCTTTCTGTACTCACTCAGACATGCGCAGAAAATATTCCATCCGATGACTTTCTCGTTACAGAAGGCTTCGAGGTTCAGCTGTGGGCCACAAGTCCTCAATTATCAAATCCAACAAATTTTGACATCGATGCGCAAGGTCGAATCTGGGTTACTGAGGCTTTGAACTATAGAAACTTCCGCAACGCTGACCTGGGGCTTGCTTCAGACAAAGGCGACAAGGTTGTTGTTTTAGAAGATACAGACGGTGACGGTCGTGCTGACAGTTCGCATACCTTTGTACAAGACAAAGACCTTGTTGCACCTCTTGGTATTGCTGTCATTGGAAATCGCGTTGTTGTTTCATGTGCCCCAAATCTTATTGTCTATACCGATGTGAATGAGGATGCCACGTTTGACCCCGCGACAGATAGAAAAGAAATACTTCTCACTGGATTTAGTGGACTTGATCATGATCACAGTTTGCATAGCGTGACGGTTGGGCCAGATGGCTACTGGTATTTCAACACCGGCAATGGTGGCCCCCACACTGTTACGGATAAAGATGGCTGGACGCTACGGGCAGGCAGTTCCTACGCTGGAGGAAGTCCACATCTCAAAGAAAACTATCCCGGACGAAAGAGCGACGATGGTCGGATATGGGTAGGAGGAGTCGCCCTTCGTATGCGACCCGATGGAAGTGGTCTTGAGCCCATTGGCCATAACTTTCGAAATGTGTACGAGGAAAGTGTGTCCTCGTATGGGGATGTCTTCCATGCTGATAATGATGACCCTCCTGCCTGTCGAACAACATGGCTAATGAAGTATGGAAATGCAGGCTTTTCATCCTCAGACGGCAAACGCAAATGGCAACTTGATCAGCGCCCAGACCAACCAACGCGTATTGCAGAATGGCGTCAGGAAGATCCCGGAATACTTCCGGCAGGGGATGTGTATGGCTTTGGAGCCCCGACAGGCGTCGCCTACTGTGAAAATGGCTGTTTTGATGAAATATTTCCCTCTGGACTGCTCCTGGTTTGTGAATCAGCCCGAGGCGAACTGTTGGGGTACACCCCAAAACTGCAGGGAGCTGGCTTTTCCTTAGACCGAATGACGTTTTTGAAAGTTCGTCCAGGTAGTTCTTCTTCTGGAATGTTTCGACCATCGGATGTAGCGGTTGGTCCCGATGGTGCCATTTACATTAGCGACTGGTATGACCCAGGGGTTGGGGGCCATCGAATGAGAGATGCCGAAGGAAGTGGATCAATCTACCGAATTGCTCCCCCGATGTTTCAAACAAACATACCAACACTCGATCTCATATCTACACCTGGTCAAATTGATGCCATTAAGAGCCCAGCAGTTCATGTACGGGCTCTCGGCTTTGAATCGCTCCAGAACCAGGGAATCGCTGCTCAAGAAGCCGTTCTTGCTTTATCAAAATCAACTCAACCTTTTTTCGCAGCTCGTGCGGCATGGCTTCTTCCTGGCTGCGGACCGGCTGGACTAAGGAGGCTTCAGGACATGCTGGAAGACGATTCAGCTCAACTACGTCTTGTTGCTTTTCGCAGCCTGAGCCAAGCGGCGAGTAGTCCCACGACATACCCAGCTGTCCTCGACGCCTGGCATACAGCACGCAAACAGGCGTGCAGAGATCCCTCTCCTGCAG
>CAXFJI010000407.1:0-2298 GCA_964003275.1 uncultured Planctomycetaceae bacterium | reverse complement strand
ATTGCGACTGTTCGGTAACCGTTATCGTTCACATGAATTGGGTTCTTTCGTTCCTCAGGACGGATAGCGACTGCAGACAGGTCGATAAACACGCTTTTCTTTGATGCAGCAAGACTTGCAATGACATCTGAGTAGGCCCGAAGTGCTTGACGATGTGCATCAGACTTCTGGGAAGGTTTATCGGTTCGAGAAAGTGGAGAGAGAAAGACACATCGCACTTCTGGAAACATTGCAGAAATAGATTCAACAAGCTTTTCATATTCCTGTGTAAATGTATCGACTCCCCCCATGCCCTCCTCGAGTGAGCTGGCCATTCCATATCCAAAAACAACCACCGTAGGATCGGTCAGTTCGAGTTGGTTGAGTAGCTGCTTCCACCCCTCATCATCTGGTTCCCTGCCAGCCTGCAGAAGACTGAGCCCAAACCGCGAATCGCCTGCTGGTGTATCGGCACTCCACCCAAGATTACGAAACGTCACATGACGATCGGGAAATGCGGTGGTCATCATGAGCTCGATCCACCCGGAATATTGTTCTTGTTCAATAAACGTATCACCAAGGAAAACAACGCGGTCACCTTCAGCAAGCTCAAAAAGCTCCATCTGACCAAAGCATGGGCGACAAAAAGAACACTCTATACACGCAATTACCAGCAGGAGTGCTCCCCATACTTTCAAACAGTTATTCATGGCAACTCATAAATTAAGAGGGTTTGCTTCTATAACACGCATGAGCCCGTGAGAGGATTCATCCACAACATGTCACCATTGTATACCATGGACCATACTGCAAGGGTGTCGCTCTCCTACCAAAGCATCTCTACTCGTCTCGTTCTTACTAGACACAACTTTTTGTCAAGCAACAGAAAGATTGTTATGCCATTCACATGCTGCGAGTCGTTTCCTTCTTCTCGAGCATGCTTTGCAGCTCAGAACCAGACAACCAATCTTTCGCAGTTACATCATCGCGAAGGCACGTATTCCAGAACGCTAAACTGATTACAAAAATTTGCTTTATGATGGTTGGGATTTCGCTCACCACCACGTACGCCATCATTGTGATCTGTGACGGCTGAATACTCTGCCTCATGAAGCACACGTTCATATTGATCTCCAAGAGGTAATGCCAGAAAAACACCGGGGCGACTTTTGGGATCAAGGCTTTTCATTCTTTTATTGTCTCAAGAAAAAGCCAGAGTGCAGCATACCGAGTCTGTTGTGAACACAACCACGAATAGCATGAAAGCGAACCACTTCTTAAAAAATCACCCAGCATGAAAACCTGCGTGAAAAAAGATAGATCATTGCGGCCAGCACTCTACCGGCTTGTCTCACGATCTATCGCCTTCCTGTTTGGATGCACTTCCTTGTATTTTTTATGCTCAACATGCAATGAAACAACGTATTACGTTAATCGCCGTGCACCTGTCTTAATCGTCCAGAAAGCCTCAGAATCAATTGCACACGTTCGAACTGATCCAACCAATCCGAAACGACCGCAGCGGTAGCATCTGAAGCTGGGGAAACAAGTCCCGTTGAACAACTTGAACCCACCATTTGTTCACCTGAAGCAGAACGATACGCAGAAAGGGTCTTATCACCGTAGACTAGAACTGGATACCAGTCTTCACTGAGAAAAACGACTGTTGGCACACGCTGACCACCACACACCTTGAGGTGAGCTGCCATATCTGGGCAAGCATCACGATCAAGAAATCGAACATCGAGTGCATCTGAGACGGAATCAAAATGTTCAAAAATTGGGCATTGATTGACACAGTCACCACACCATGTACCACAGAGTACAATCACCGGCATTCGACGAACAAAGCCCTCAAGAAGTGTCTTCTGTTCTTTTGATAGTTGTATTTTTGAGTGAACGGCATCCCATTTCACTCGTTGGTCTCCCGTCGCAAATTCATCAAGAAACTTTTGGTAAGGAAGTGATTGGTTGAATGTCTTCTGCCATGCTTCCTGCGTGGGCGGAATACCTGCCGCTGAAATAGACTTCGTATTGGTCACCTCTGACGAATCTGCAGACATCGCATGCATTTGAAAACCTTTCTGCTGCTCTCAAGTAATACCTATGGCACCTGTGAAACACTCTCCTTAGTGTTTCACCAAAACTTCCTACATTATCTAAAACATATTCATTCAACGGGATCCCGGGAAGCTAGGCAATCGTTTTCTCTCCTTTTTAACACTCAAAAAGAGGACTTGACCCAGAAAAAGGCCATACGTACTGTTCGCCCGCCTGAAGGCCAAGGAGTTTGACGAAACTCCACTCGAAGCATCGCGG
>CAXFJI010000406.1:0-2302 GCA_964003275.1 uncultured Planctomycetaceae bacterium | reverse complement strand
ACTTTACGCTGGTCAAGCCTTTCACCCGCCGGCATGCGAACGGGAATGTCTAATGCACCACGGGCTTGTAGCTCCTTGAATAAACGACTCCGCATATCTGCCGCCAATTCTTGATATGCAGGCACCTGAATAAGATTGTGTCGCTCATGTGGATCCGTCTCTAAATCATACAACGCATCGATATCCCAAATTCCATGGTGATAGATGAATTTATAGCGATCCGTACGAATGGCAAACAGCGTTGGCGTGGCAGGAAAATTCCATTCCCAGTGATATTCATACAGCATGTGCTTACGCCACTCAGGTGGCGTGCCCTCTTGCAACAGGAAGGACAAGCCACTCTCTCCGTCAAACACAACGTTCACTTCAGGCTCCACCATCATGGCATCAAGTATGGTTGGGGCAATATCAATGTTAAGCATCATGGAGTCAATGGATTTTCCTTCTTTAAGACCACCGGGAGGCCTCGCAAGAAGCGGCACACGCATAGATGTCTCATACGCATCACGTTTGTCATAGAATCCGTGTTCACCAAGATGAAAACCATTGTCGCCCATATAGATGATAAGCGTATTGCGCAGAAGATCAGTTTCGCCCACTGCTTTCATAAGGCGACCGATGTTTTCATCTATGCCATACACACACGCCGCATACTGCCGGTAGAGAACGTCAAGATCTGGCACAGGATCTTTGTCAAACGGACCTGTTTCCATATGGTCGATACCATGGATGGAATACCGCCGTTGGCGAACCCAATTTGGTTGCGTGCGATAATTAACTTCTGTTCGAGCTCGCGTTTCAGGCCAGTCAATCTTCTGCTCGTCATATCTGTGTGTATTTCTTGAAGCTGGCTGAAAGGGGTAATGCACCGCTTTATATGAAAGGTACAAACAAAACCGCTGTGATCGGGCACTCTGTTCCCTCAGCCATGTAATGGCCACATCCGTCAGCACATCTGTGGTGTATCCCTCAAAAACATCTCGTGAACCGTTGATGTTGAGTGTGGGATTTTCATAGGTGCCTTGCCCACGAAAAGACGCCCAATAATCAAAACCCGGCCGAGGTGAGTCATCATCATGCCCCATATGCCACTTTCCCACGAATGCAGTCGCGATCCCTGCAGCCTGAAGATGCTGAGGGAAGAAGCGTGTTCCCTTCGGGACAGGACGTTGGTTGTCAACAACCTGGTGGCGATGCATGTATTGGCCTGTCAGGATAGATGCTCGACTCGGAGAGCACAGTGAGGTCGTCACGAACGCATTCACAAAGTGAACGCCCTCGTCAGCAAGTTTGTCCAGATTTGGTGTCTCAAGCCACGCAGGAGCCGCTTCGTGACAACCAAGAAAGTCATGCCGATGGTCATCAGCAAGAATGAAAATGACATTTTTTGCAAAAGGATCTGTCACGTCAGATCCAATTTCAGAGGCAGTCGTCATACACCAAGGCGTACACAACACCATCCAGACAAAGAAATGTTTCATTCCCCTTTGCTCCAACTGCCCAACGAAGCCACCACTTGATTTAGAAGTGCGGAGGATACCCTCTCACCGTGGTGCTCTGCTAGAGCAAGGAACAGTTTATGACTTTTTTCTCGTATCTTCTAACTCGAGGTGGTGAGAACCATCCATCGAGACTACCCGAGTCCAAACAAGTGGATCCAATACATGCACTACACGCTCAAGGACACCCAAATACATTTCACAAACTTTTGCTCGCTCACGGAGTGTACGATACGCATACATCCTCTCTGGACATGAAAGCCTACCATCACGGTTGCTGTCATGTTCAAGAACAGGCCCACAGCATGGCTCGTAAACCTTTTCATCTGGAAAACACTCATCAAGCAGAAGAGCATGTATTTCCCTAAGAACACTAGCAGACTGATGCACAAATATGCTTGAAGCTGAATCACAGTATTGCTGCAGAACAAATGGAGCACATGCCACTATCACGATGGCCAATGAAGCAATGACATCCCATCGAGTCCGTATCATTCGTTCACTCCTTTGATCAGATTTGACAAACGACCAACGGATCACTTGTCATCACATTCACCAAACGACTCCGTCGCATGGCTACCGTTGGGCATCCAACCGGTCTGCTACGACATCCCATACACGAAGGCACACGTTGTCCAATGAGGGAGAGACGCAAGTTCTGCGCCAAAATATCACGCATACCATGGCGCGCCCTAAGGTCTCATAAATACCCGCATTCTTTCGATCACACTTCCCCCCAGACTTCCAACATTTTTCTCAGCATTGGTCGAGGTGCACAAAAACTGGATCGTGGCTGCCGAGGA
>CAXFJI010000405.1:0-2353 GCA_964003275.1 uncultured Planctomycetaceae bacterium | reverse complement strand
GTCTTCTGTCCGTTCGGCAGTTGAGCTTCTTTAGTTTTCAGAATCTGTTAGCGATGTGTGTTGCCTGCGGTTCTTAGTCCTATGGTCTCAACGGTGAGATCTCCTGCACGTCGTTCCTTCCAAACAGAAAGTTTTCACCATGTTTCCCCTGCTAGCATCTGCAACGGAACTGTCAGTGACCTTTGCGGATAACCCTCTCCTTCAATCTCTCACGTTGTATTTGTTTTTTGCTGGAACAGTTGCGATGGGGGCGGGCGCCCTCTATTTTTTTCTGATGCGTAACACGGTTGATGTTGTCTATCGGAGTACGATGGTCGTTGCTGGTCTTGTGTGTGCCATTGCATGCTTTCACTATTTCAAAATGACACATGTGTATCAGGAAAGTGGAGGTACATTTCCAACGGCTCTCCGATACGTGGACTGGCTCTTCACAACGCCACTTCTTCTGGTGAAATTTCCATTATTGCTCCGATTAGGGGACAAGGCGTCAAAGTTCTTTGTCCAACTCGTGACATTGGATGTTGGGATGATCATTTCAGCGTTTATTGCTGAGACATCCCCAGTCGGTTCATCAAACTGGTGGACGTTCTTCGTCGTCGCATGCGTCTTTGAGCTTTTGATCGTTGCAATTTTGTATCTCTCGCTCGGTAATGCGATTGAAAAGGCACCAGCGCCGCTGGCGAAGTCCTTGCAAACGATGCGTCTCTTTATCCTTGTTGGATGGGCGGTCTATCCAATCGGATTTTTGATGGCGTACAGTGGGTACGGTGAGTTACGAGAGATTGTCTACAACGTTGCTGATGTCATCAACAAAGTTGGTTTTGGAATCGTTGCCTACTGGGGAATCGAAGCCATGAGCCATGGGTCAGATAGATCCATTGTTTCAACGTCCTAGTTCCTCAGTCCTCTGCCCTTCAGCGGCGGCCTGTATGAGGTCGCCGCTGAGGTGTTCTCGGTAAACGGTCATGAAAACGCACCAGTTGTATTCGCATCCATATCATTCGGACTCATTTGCCCTGATGTCCGGATGGTTTCGTTTTCGATTACCGAATGCAACTTCCTTCAAGGGCTCTTTTCTGTTCTCGGCGCTTCCTGTGTGTGCAATATGTTTGACGTTATGCATTTGTCTTTCGCAGGTGGTCTTTTTTCAAAACATAAAGCTTTCTTCATACATCACGCTTCTTCCTTGGCTGATTGCATTGGTATTTGTCGGCCTGCCACACGGTGCAACGGACTTGCGTGTTCTTGCGCACGCTCGATCGAAGTATGAAACAATTTTCCTGTTTGCAATTTATTCTTTGGTGGCGCTTTGCGTTTTCGCCTTACTTGTGATCTGGCCTTCTTTGATTGTGTCGTTGTTTCTTCTCGTGAGCATGTGGCATTTTGGCAATACCAGCATGATGGCGTGGCAAGGGCATGAAAGAGCTTTCAAGCGTTCAGGTTGGAGGTGGCTTGCTCGGAGTAGTGTCGTTCTGGGAATGCCTCTTTTTGCACATCCGATTGCCACGAAATCTGTTGTGTCTGGCATCACGCAATGCGTCAATCCTGTTCGAGGAATCTTTCATCTTGGGGCCATTGATGCTCCTCCTTTTTCTGCCGACGCCGTACACTGGGCCGGAGCATGTATTCTGCTTCTGGGAGTCGGTGTCTGGGGTGTTGAAGGCATCCAGTCGGCATGTCGTTTCCGAGCACATAATGATCGTTCCGAATTGATGCTCTTCACAAAAGAACTGCTGGTGTTTGCTCTCTTTGCATGCCTTGGTTGGTGTGCACCTCCGCTATTGTCGGTTGGCACTTTTTTCTTATGGTGGCATTCCTGGAGAGAGATTCCAGAGATTGCTGCGTCGTTATCCCCAAATAGCCAGTGCTCCACGGAAGACTTCTCGGGTTGGCCAAGTGTCCGCCTTATTCATGAGGCTGCTCTTCCTCTTCTCATTCCCTCATGGATCCTGATTTTCCTGATGTGGTGGTGGTTGGCTCCTGCACATAGTTTTTATTATCTTGTGATGGTGTCATTGATTTTTTACCTGATTGTAACGCCGTCCCATGAGTGGCTAGCCCAGGTTCTCAACAGTCAGGCATGTCGGCGCACGTGAACGCACTGCATTATGAGTAGGCGTGTTGTCTGCAACGAAACACCAGCGACCTCGTGAGATACGGGTACCGTGCACGTACGTGAGGCATCAGTCAGAAGATCATTTCTTTTTGGTTCCTTTTGACTGTTTCAGGCCAGCTTCAAATTCTTCAAATGATAGTTTGTCATCACCGTCTTTATCGCGAGATTTGAACCACATTATCGCTTTTTCACGTATTGCTTCATCCTTCATTACGCTTCGGTACTCCTCTAAAGAGA
>CAXFJI010000404.1:0-2395 GCA_964003275.1 uncultured Planctomycetaceae bacterium | reverse complement strand
GCCAGAATGCTCGGCCGACTGCCGTTCAGGCCGAGGAAGGTGACGCTGCTCAAAGAACGGACGCTGCCGCAGACTCGGCTTCCACTGCCAGCGCATTTGAAGTCCGCTATCTTATTTCTTACTTTGCCATGCTCATTTTCATTGGTGGAGGAACGTTCCTTGTCGTTCGCCCGACTGGTCGAATCAGCCAAGACGCCAAGGCTAACGACACGAAAGAAAAAGATAAGAAAAAACAAAAGAAGTAATTCTTTTATTGTGCCGGGAGTTCACCACCCTGTTTGGGGCTCGCTTCCCACTCGCCACACCAGTCTCGCTCATCCGTTGATGGCCAGATACCGGCAAGTACGAGTTTCTCATCTTTTATCTCTGGAAGAGCAGGGGGCATTCTTTTGCATTGCCCCCACCCATTGGCTTCCTTGATCCCAGTATGGGATTTCCAAAAACGACATGACCCACATGACAACTGCAACTCGCCATCACCGGAGTCATCTCGCTCAAATTCTTCTTTTTGACTCAAAAATACCACGTGTCACAACCCTGAAGCTCCAGTCGTCTCCTGTTGACGCTGTTCTTTTTTTGCCGGGAACTCAACAACCACGAGGGTTTTCTTCTCAGAATCGTAGGCCCATTCCTGATAATAAGGGAGCATTGGTAATTGAATCCCATCCGGCTGATCCTTTCCAATGATCCTTTTCATAAACTCTTCATAATCTTTTGGCGGTCGGTCATTTTCAATCTCAAAGAACTGCATTTTCTGATCAACAGCTATCACACCAAGTTTCCCAACACTCGTTCGATAGGCATCAGAAGCAACTGTCATGCCCCCACCTGTAATTTTCGTGCTTGCCAGCTCCCCTCCATCAGCCAACGCCTTTTTCAATTCTAAGACATTCTGCGTTGTTTTATTAATGGTTTCCCGGGTCTGAACTGCTTTTTTGGGAGGGGGTGCCTCAGGGGCACATCCACACATCACTGTGCCCGCACAAACAATGAGCATTTTCAAACGCACACACTCGTTCATTCCCATCTGTTTCCTCATCTTTCGCCAACATGTTGTTATCGCAACCAACACATCTCTCATTCTACAAAAAACTTGTCGCGATATGACAAGTGATACATGACAGATGACCTGGATTATACAACAAGCCTCGTATCAACACAGCATCAGCCATGCTCTTTCCCAGAAAGATGTATAACGTATTGCCCGCTACTGAAGGCACCTCCTTTTGCAGGTTGCCCAGAAATCCTCCTACATTATGTACCGATACCGTCGGCCCAAATGTTGTTGTCCGTAATTGATGAGTGTTGAATCATGAAACTGGAGTCAAGTGAATCAACGCAACTGACGCTTCTGACACCATCTCGCCTGGCATGGATTTTCCTCGACTGGGCTGCCAGTGCCTTTTCTGCCATTCTGATCACACTTGTTGTCACGTATGTAGAAAAGTTTGCATTCTCCAACGGTGAGTGGGGAGTTGCTGGGGGTGTTGTATGGGCATGGATTATCGCTACGACAATGTTCGCTTCAGCCATCATTACTCCGTGGCTATCCGCATGGGCTGACCGAAAGCATGCTCATCAAAACGCACTCCTTGGAGCCGTACTGCTTGGGAGCATCGCCTGCTTTGCTCTGGCAATGACACCGACGGACTGGCGGTTTTGTATCGCTGTGAGCATCGTGCTCGCAGGCATTGGATTTGAAATGGGTGCGGTTTTTGCAGGTAGTCTTCTGCCACGTCTCGCTTCTGGGCCAGCGGCTGATCGTCTCTCTGCAGCTGGATTTGCATGCGGCTACGCCGGAGGTGCTATTGCTTTGATTCTTGCCACATCGGTGGTCGCAACTCGAGAGTCCTTTGGTCTGTCACTTGCTGGATCACTCCGCGTGAGTTTTGCCATCATGGGCGGGTGGTGGTTTATCTTTTCTCTCCCGGCCATGTTCATTCCGATGGGACAGCACGGCACGAGAGAGCATAAAGGAACATCCACAGCAGAACTCCTAGCGTTCACACAGAATGTTCTCCTTCACCAACATGGTCGTCATCTGCGATTTGTACTCATTGGTTCAATGCTTGTGATTGGAGCTGTCCAAACAGCGATTGCACAGTTTTCGAGCGTCGCAATTGAGGAATTCCAGATGGATCCGCAAAAAGTAGTACAACTCGTACTCTTGGTACAGTTCATTGCCCTCCCAGGCGCTCTGGCTGTCGGTTGGCTTTCGACGAACTGGAACCGTCATGGTGCACTTGTCCTATGCTTGACTGGATGGGCGACCGTGCTGGTTTTGTCATGGTTCATTCAAACACAACCTCAGCTCTATGCTCTCGCAGGCCTGCTCGCACTCGTGCTTGGTGGCATTCAGAGTGTCATTCGAGCAACGGTCGCAACCTGGGCCCCT
>CAXFJI010000403.1:0-2401 GCA_964003275.1 uncultured Planctomycetaceae bacterium | reverse complement strand
CAGCCTGTCGAGTCCACTGTCGGCTGCGTTGCGCTCATCTCCCACAAGAGCAACAACTGTTCGTTCAGTTCCAACAATGACATGAGGTCGAAGCTTCAGTGACTCAACCTTTGCAATAACATGGTCAACCTGCTCCTGTGTCGCCTCAGCACGCATAACAATAATCATAAACAGAATTTCCTAAAGGGTTGTTGGAAGACATATCCTGGTTTCCTTGACATCAGAATCATTGTTTTGGTGATGAGAACACTGAGGGAATTGTATCCCCACGTTCACCTGCAGAAGCCCGTGTCGTAATAACCAAAGACTCATTCTCACCTTGTCCACGGAAGATATACACCAACTTTCCGTCTGGATTCGCCTTGATGAGAATAGCCCGAATGATCTCATCTGCCGTTTTTTCCTTCTCATCCAATCCGAATGATTGGTTTTTCGTAATGCCCTCTAATTTGAGATCATTTCCAAGAATCTCAATAGTCAAATTGATGTCTTCCGCAATCAATTGAATGGACTTTTCAAGTGTATCTCGAGGAAAACTAAGTGATGTTTTCTGTTGAAGTTTTTCTTGTGCAGAAAGTGGCTTCGAAGAACTGCCTCCTGATTGCGCTGATACCATTGCGGACGAAGAGATACCGCCCGCTTGCGCCAACGCCAGTTCTGCTGCTAAGGCGATGTTGTGTCCGGCATGCTCCGGCAGATAGGCATTTACCACGACTCCCTTTCCTTCGGCACCCGCACGAGTACTTGCAGCGAGTATACGAATCATCCCAGGAAGACGGTTCACGATCTTTCGACCATATTGAAGACCCGCAAGTCCAGCTGTCCAGTCTTCTACATCTTCTGCCAGAGTACCAATTTTTTTCATGATGTTTTTTGCCATCACGGAAGCACGTTCATCAACGGATGACATGACATCAAGCTCAACATACATTTTGTCACCCATATGTAATGACAGGGCAGCTGACCGCACTGCATCACTGAAAAAAACCTTAAGTGGATCAACAATATTGGCAAGCGCACCAGTCAATATGTCTCGACCTTCTGATCTTAGGTACTGTGGTGAACCGAACAATGAAATATGTCTCGTGCGATCCAGCATGCCGACGAGCTGCTCCATATCACGTGTCAGTATGGCTTGAATTTCACTTGAGTCCCCAACAGGCCCGATGTCAGCACTCGTCTTCAAAATGGATTCAACCTCACTTGGGGCACCACAAACGACCAACTGCCCCTTCTCTAAAGATGGAAGCCAAATCGACAGTTGTGAAGACGAATAGACAGTCTCATTCCCTTCTTTCTTCGCGGTCAGGGTGCCAAATGAATCGATTATCTTTTTTTCATTTGCCGGGGCCTTCAGCCAAATGGCATATCCACCTACAGCCGAACCAGTAACATCAGCCCGCCACCCGGCCTGCACTGTTTCAATTTGATCGAGACTATTACCACTGACTTTCTCAAGCATCTTTTGCGCCTGAGAAACAAATGGGCCTAACGCCTTGAGAAAAAGTTCTCCTTCTTCACTCTTTACAAGATCAGCAGGGCGGACAAGTAGAATGAGTTGAGACCCTGATGGTAGATACGCAAGTGATGGAGGTTTTCCAGATGTCGGAGAACCCCATGGAAGAGAATCGCTGTCTACAAGTTCAACTCCCGAACGTCGCACTGCAGCAGGAGAAAACTGACCCGTGCTCAGGTTTGACTTACCTGATTTTGATGATGCGTTAACATTTTTTGGCGTTGCCTTAGAGCCTTTTGGGGAGGTTAGATTGTCAAGTGCTGAAACACTTTGTTGTTGAACTTGTTTTGAAGGAGTTTGTTGTGATGGTGTTTTCTTTTGAAACAACACTGCCACAAGGACTATCAACCCAATACCTGCAACCCCAAGCAAACCGGCGGTTGTCCACAATCCAACTCGATTACGACTATTGGCTTGCTTGACTTGCTTGGCTTGCTTCCGTTTCCCCCTTCGGCCCTGACCTCTCTTTCTGTCTGGCTTCTTCTGACTCGACGTATCTATCATAGGAACCATGGGTGTTAGTTCCTCAACGATTTCTGATCGCTTCTCAGACTGTTTCGGCGCTTGCAGCGATCTCATTTCTGTTGTCGCCGCCTCTCCTCCACCTGACACCCATTGATCAAGATCCCCATTCCAGGCAAGCGGTGAGTCCCCACGACGCGACCCTCCTGCGACAGCCATGGCAACTGTTTCAACATCCTGCACAAGCTCGCTTGCGTTCTGGTATCGCCGATCAACCTCCTTGGAAAGAAGCTTTCCAAGGATCGATGTCAGAGATTCCGGCAGATCTGGACGAAGTGATTCGATAGGAACGAGCTCATCCCGAATGTGTGACATCGCAACTGCTATAAGAGTGGCACCACCAAAGGGAGGGCGACCACTCAA
>CAXFJI010000402.1:0-2427 GCA_964003275.1 uncultured Planctomycetaceae bacterium | reverse complement strand
TCCTCAACTTCGGATCAATAGATTCTTCTGAGAGGTTGTTAAGAAAAGAAGTTCCTTCCTTTTCACGTCCCCCAAAATAGTAATAGCCAAATGACTTTGGACTAATACCGATCGCAATCATTGGCTGAGGAACAACCAGTAGTCGTTGAGCTTTAAGCAGAATAACATTCGCTGCATAGTAATCAGGGTAGGGTGACTGGAAAAAAGAACCTTTTTCTTGTGTTTGGCCTATCAGTTTTCTGCTGACAGCAAAAAACTGCATGTTGTAGTCGAATAACACTTGAAATCGAAGCGAGGCCTCAACAAAACTTTTGGCTTTCTGTTGGTCAAGTAGAAATGGTTCACTTTTCTCATTAAATATTGGTCGCTTGGTGTACAACTTCAGAAAGCCATCGGGAGCATTTTGTATGACGTTAGGATATGCGTAAAGCGCAGCACTCGTGTAGATAGCATCGGGGTTGTCATATTGTTGGATGTAGCTGTGTAGCCCCGAAAGATAACCTCGAAGGAGTCCATCATCGTCACCGAGCATAATCACATAGTCACCACGACTTGCGTCGAGTGCCCTATTCCAATTGTCGGTTACCGGTACAAATGAATCGGTTCTCTGATATCGAATGCGGGTGTCGTTAAGGCTCTCCACATATGGCTGAATGTCTTCATCAGAACAATTGTCTGAGATGATAATTTCCCAGTCCTCAAAATCCTGTCGAAGCACGGTCTGAATTGCTCGTTTCAGGAGATGAAGACGGTTACGAGTCGGGAGAAGAATAGAAAACGTAGCCATTAGTTTTGCTTTCGAAAAATCATTGTGTAAGCGGCCCCCTTACCTTCTCTCAGTTCCCAAGGTGAGACGAATCGTGAAATCCATTTTCCTAGAAGTTGTTGTGATGTGTCACTGAGTCCATGGAGCCATTTCGAATTGCGAATAGCATAGTGCCAGCCAAAAACATTCCATCCTTTTCCACCATGATCATTGGTGGTCTCAAGTTCTTTCGTGAATCCTAGGTCAGACATCCACTGAGCAAGAAGTTGCATTGGGATGAGATGAAGGTGTCGTGGTGCATCAAGGTGAGGCCATCGCTTACCCAGCATGCGAAATCCAAAAGACGAAGGGTTCGGTGCTGCAAGGACTACGAGACCACCAGATTTCACTCGTTCTGAAACTGATTGAAGTGTTTCCCATGGGGTCGGCAGGTGTTCAATAACGTGCCACATTGCAACGATATCAAAAGGTTCGAGTTCTCGCAGAGCTCCGCAGGTGTCATTGGTGTGGATTGTTTGAATATGAGCTACGTTGTTTAAGTAATCACTACATCGTGCATCCATCTCAATTGTTTGCACATCATAGCCAGATTGTTTTGCAATCCATGCAAACGTGCCTGTCGAGGGCCCTATTTCAAGAAGGCGGCCAGTCTCTTTGAAAGGTTGTAAAATATCTAGTTTATGTTGCTCATACTTTGCAGTGGCATTCAGAAAATCAACTGTTTCAGGAATATGATAGTAATCATCGGGATAGTACTGCCCAATGTCATCAGGTATCGGATTGAGAAACAACAGGCCACATGATCGACAACAGTAATAAGAGAAATTCTGATCTGTAATAGCACGATTGCAGTCTTTTGCTGTAAGTTGAAGGAATGATTCATTCTTACATGATGGGCAGTCCTTGCACGGAGGGGTCGAGTTTTTCCTCATTCAGATAAACTCCCCTGGTCAAACTGGTTTCTGTAGCATGCAACTGTTTGCTCTAAACCTTCATGAAGCGAATATTGAGGTGCCCATCCGAGGTTCTGAAGGCGTTGGCTATTACCAACGATATAAGGCGGATCAAAAAGATTTTTCGGTCGTGCTCCAAACTGAATCATTTCAGGATTTCCGATGATTTGACCAGTTTTCTCTAACAATGTGCGCATCGTCACAGGTTGCCCAGAGGAAATATTATAAATGCCTTCTGAGGTATTGTGGCAGAGCGTCACAAATGCTGATGCGACATCATCAACATGGAGAAAGTCTCGGGTCTGTTCGCCACTTGTGGCTTGAACATGCTCGCCCGAAAGAAGAGCATAAGCTACAGAGGGTATAACTCTACGTGTATCTTCACCGGGTCCGAAGAGATAAAAAATTCTTCCCCAAGAAAAGGCCATGTCGTACTCAGCTGCAAGCGCATGACCAATGTGACAAACGGCAAGTTTGCAGGCACTATATAGGTTTGAAGGTGAAGTACAATCATCTTCACGGAGCGGATGAGACTGATTTGCATATTCAGCACATGTTCCTGCCGCAATAAAACGGTTGCAACCGACAGCCCCTGCTATTTGGATAAGTTCTAGACTCGATTGCATCATGAGAAGATTTTTTTGACTCGTGAGATATTTTCCATGCTCGGCATATCATGCCAGGTGCAGGCAGATATCTGGTTTGAAA
>CAXFJI010000401.1:0-2442 GCA_964003275.1 uncultured Planctomycetaceae bacterium | reverse complement strand
ATCATTCGTACTTGTATGGCCATCAACGCTGATACAATTGAATGTTTTGGTGACCACATGCTCTAGAATTCGCTGGGCATCATCAGGATTCAATGCAACATCCGTCAGCACGACACCCAGCATGGTTGCCATGTTGGGGCCAATCATGGCTGCCCCCTTTGCAAGACCAAGTAGAGAATGTGATTTTTCTGCATGCATGAACTGAGACGTAAACATTTTTGGTCGAGTGTCTGTTGTCATCATGCCTCGAGCAGCCGCAACAACTGACGGAGCGTCATCGCCAAGATTCGCATGCGCCTGGCCAAGGCCGGAGATAACACGGTCCATGGGAAGGAATTCACCGATGATGCCAGTTGAAAGCACGAGCACACTGTGTTGAGAAGTACCGAGCGCGGTTGCTGTCGTCGAAGCCATCTTCTTTGCATCAAGGAGTCCACGGTCTCCGGTACAGGCATTTGCATTTCCTGAATTGATTGCCACTGCGCGGAAACCCTCCCCGGGAGTCAGGGCTCGATCGATGACGACGGGCGCCGCACACACCCGATTCGTTGTATAGACGCCAGCCGCCGTTGCTGGTGAGTCAGAAACCAGAAGGGATATATCCTCCCGGTCCGTTTCGCGCTTAATGCCAGCACAGATTCCCGAAAAGCGAAAGCCCCTCGGGAGGGTTGATAAATCTACGTGATGGCTAGGATCTGGCGAGGACATGACTATCTATATCTTTTCTTTCGAATCGCAATGGATGAGAAAATTAGAGGAGCCCCATTGTCTCTGGTAAACCAAAAAGAACATTGAAGTTTTGAACCGCTGCGCCAGCAGCTCCTTTTACAAGATTGTCCAAACAACTGATGAGCAGTATTCGATCACCAACCACTCGGACTGTAATATCACAAAAATTTGACCCCGCAGTATCTTTCGTTCCAGGCAGATGATCAACAATGCGAATAAATGGCTCTTCTTTGTAGAACGTATCCAAGATGGATAGTACGTCGGCCTCAGACATTGCTTGCTTAGGATGGAGATAAATGGTCGACAGAATTCCTCGATCCATGGGGGTCAACTGAGGCGTAAAAATAACCCGTGGTCGAGAGTGAGTGAAACGATTTATGATTTGCTCAATTTCGGGAGTGTGCCGATGTCGTCCCACATTGTAGGGCACGATACTCTCATTACACTCAGGAAAGTGTGTCATGAGCTTTGGGTTGCGACCTGCGCCGCTCACGCCACTTTTTGAGTCAACAATAATATCATCTAACTCAACACAATTTGCTTTGATGAGCGGAGCAATTGGAAGGATTGCCGAACTTGCATAACACCCCGGGTTCGCAACCAGTTGAGCCTTTGCAATCTCATCACGAAAAAGCTCAGGAATTCCATACGCAGTCGAGCCCAGTCGCTCTTTGTCTGGATGGTCATGGTCGTACCATTCCTGATAGGTCTCTGCATCATCGAGTCGATAGTCAGCACTGAAATCTATCACTTTTGTGTCTGTGGCAAGAAGGCGTGGCAGGATCTCTGCGCTCGCGCAGTGAGGAAGGCATCCAAAGATACAATCGGCTCGTTCGCCCAGAGACTCCGCAGCAACATTTTCGAGCAGGAGATCTGTCCGGCCGACAAGGCTTGGGTGGACACTCGATAGAGGAGTGTTTTCTTTCTGGCGGCTGGTAGCAGCAACAAGCGTTACTTCCGGATGACGAAGCAAAAGCTTTATTGCCTCAAGAGCTGTATAGCCTGTGGCTCCTAAAACGGCGACTTTTATCATTGTGGGTTCAATCTCCAGCAGACCTCTATTATGCAAATAGCTGTATTGTCTAGCATGTCATGAGTTTGGTTTCGATCAAGTGAAGGAGCCACATGGCAACAGTTTTTTTCGAGCCTTTTTTCGCTCCGATATGTTCGTGTTCAGAATTGTAAACCTCTATTGCATTCGTGCTCGATTCTAGTGCCGTCAAATCATTCACAACAATGAGGTCGCATTGCTTGGATGTCACCTTTTCGCACGCACGCTGTTTATCAGCATCTGGCTCAAGCGCAAAGGCAACAAACCACTTCGCAGCGACGTCACTTTCCGAGTTGTTTTTTGAGTGTGAGGCCAGTGTGGCAATTACGTCAGGTGTCGGTTTGAAGTCCACTGTCAGTCCATTTCCTTGACGAGGGATCTTACCACTGTTTTTCGTTACGGGTTCAAAATCACATGGGGCAGCTGCTGCAATGACGCCATCGCACTGTTTGAGTTCTCGAAGCGAATGGGTGAGCATTTCAGCCGTTGTAACCACGGGAATCACCCGCGCGAGTTTTGGATATTGGAGGGCAACGGGACCACTGACAATCGTCACATCATGACCACGTGCAATTGCCGATGTTGCCAGCGCATAAGCCATCTGGCCACTTGAGGCATTTGTGATATAGCGAACATCATCAATATATGACCGTGTTGGGCCG
>CAXFJI010000400.1:0-2452 GCA_964003275.1 uncultured Planctomycetaceae bacterium | reverse complement strand
TGCAACGGATGTATCTGCCTCGAGCAACACTGACTTCTTTTCCTCATCTTGAACATCCTTTTTCCGCCATCCTGCAGCAAGCCAACCATCCTTTTGTGCCACCAGTTGTTCCATCGGCAATGGGCCTGCGGACTCCAGTTCTCCCGGTAATTGAAGTGGCTCAAGATCAATCGAATCCTTGAACACCTTGTTGAATCGTTTTTGCAGAATACGTCGCAATGACGTTTCTGATACGGTCAATTTATCGCCACCGCCAGGCACAAACCCAGGTGGATAAATCTGTACATCACCGTCTCGAGTAAGCCGGATTAATCCACCTTTGGATTCAATGCGATAGGCCGCCCATATGTCCATTGCCGGAAATTCTCTGTCCCCCGATGTAAATCGATTGCCCCGCACGGTTATTTTTATCAGATCATTATCAACGTCCAACTGAACAGGCAGTCGCTTAGCGAAGGTAATGGACCATGGAGGTTGATCCGGATCACTATCTAACGACTCGGGTAATGTACCGTTATTTTTTTTGATCTGCTCTTCAACAAACTCTTGAGTGATCGTTCGACCAGCAAGGGTAATTTCAGCAGCATTATTAACCATTGTCTCATGAACGCGAGCTGATAAAACATTGTCTGGATCACATGACGGTGGGGCTGTGAATGCAGCAATCTGATCTGGAAGTGCCTTTCGAGCTTCAACGGACATCGTCACGTCACTTGTACTGAGATTAAGCAGTTCAGGATACCAACCTCGCTCTAGCAAGGGACGACGAAACTTCTCCTGGTAATCACGCGCGGCACGAGACAACTCACCAGCGGTCTGTTCTTCAAATTGCCGACGCGCTTTTGACTCAGCACGGGACCGAGAAATTGCCTCTGCTTGCGGACGCACTTTCGCAATCTTCTTATTGGCCATCTTGCAGATCAAGTTCTTTGCAAACTTTGACTTTACTCCAATACCAGCGGTACTCGTATTTACACGAGCAGAGGCTTCTGCCGGCAAGGAACACACTTTTCTATCATCAACAATAATTCTCTTTTTTGCGTCAAGCATCGTTGTACCAACAGTGCGAACCGTAACTGGCCCTTTACTACTGGATGTAGTTGAGTAATTCGTAGCATTGAGTAAGAGATCGACTGTGGCTGCATTCGAGGATGGAACAAAATCGAGAAGGACATTGCCAGTTGTATGGCCCATGCCTTGAACACGAGTACCAAGAATTATCTCATTGATTGGGGCATGCTCATCAATAACTCGATTGACAGCAGATGCAAGTAAGCTCTCTTGCACATCAAGATAGAGATTCGAATGACTCACAGCTGAACGGACACGAGCAACAGTGTCAGGCGCTTGGAAAGAGCCCTCTAATCGAGCCAAAAGAGGACCAAGAGACTGCAGCGATTCGGTTGTACCTTCTTTAGCAGCCACACTCAGTACTGTTTTCATTTTCTGGAGGCGCTGCTCAAAAATAGCCTGCGACTTCGGGTTCGTACTCGCATCAGCTGCATCAAGGTAGGCTCCCACGGCTCGTCGAACAGAAGTGAATTGTGGCATTTCAAGACCAGGTTCATCTGCATCCAGCAAACGATAAAGTTCTAGCAATGTGAGTGCATCAGCATGAGCACCTGATGCTGCTTGTTCCTTCAAGGTCGACCACTCAAGATATTCTTTCCAATCATCACCACTTTTACTGCGGCTCAGAAGCACATCGAGTGGTCGCAATACGGCTCGAAGTTCCGACGCAGCAGCAGCCATATCTGATGGGGACACTGGATGGAATGATTCCTTGCCGATGCTTGCATCAGCCGCAACGTCCCTGAGATCTTCAGCATGAACCGTAACTGCAGCACAGCTCACCACCACACAAAGAAAAACGCTTAACGCTCGTCGCACTGAGACTGGGTATGTCACGTTCAAAAAATCAGCCATGTAGACCGCCTGTCTGAGTTGAGTAAAAATAGGAGGACGAACGGGAGTGTAGCGATTGTGATGATTTTTCACACATCATGCTACAGCAACAATTCTAGATAAAACGCAATAACTTCACCAAAAACCCTCCGGAATGGCCTTAAAAGCTATGAACTTGCGGCTTCTGAAACCATCGAGAATAAAAGAAATCACACAGCTATTTACATCCCGAATCTCAACCGGGCGCTCGTCAAAGCATGTGACAGAACGTAGTTCCCTCGCTGTAATCTCAGTGCTGCACACTCCACGGAAGAACTCATCATCACACACAAGTAAGGCATCGCTATTGATATTGCCTGCCTTTCGTACGACTTTTTTTCATGGGGCCACTGTGGTTCTGCTAATGCTCCTCGCTCACTGGGGCTTTGCCCAAGCGCATGAGGTTCATGTTATCCCTGAAACTCAGGATTACTCCACTGCACTGGAACTTGCCACCAAACACAATGCATTCCTTCTAGTGTCTATTGAATTTCATGGCAAAGAGAAG
>CAXFJI010000399.1:0-2471 GCA_964003275.1 uncultured Planctomycetaceae bacterium | reverse complement strand
GGATGATCATCCCAACGACCGAGCCAAACGGTGCATTGCGTGCAGCGGCATTCGATGTATCACCTGTGTACCCATCCGGTCCCACCATATCATTCAAGATCGCTTTATAGGTTCCTGAAATCTCAAGGCGAACCTTTTTGCCTTTCTCTAAAAACAGTGAGGTGTTCAGCAATGTTGAAGAGACATCAAACTCCAAAGATGTCTTATTCTCCTCGAACACTGACTCTTCGAGTTGACTCAGTTTCTTTTTGACGCCCTCAGCATTCGGTCTCATTCTCAGGAGCACTTGCAGCACGGCCTGCGCCTTTTCGCTATTTCCCGCCTCCTCATAGGACTGGGCAATTCTTGCAAACCCCTTGAGGAAGTCTGCTTCGAGCTTTTCCGCCTCAAGATCGATCGCTCGGGTTGATGACGCAATATTTAACTTGCCGGACTGTGCGTACCCCAGCATTGGCGTACACAATGAAACAATAAGAATCATCACAACAATCATGTGAGGCATCATTCCTCTCCGATCTAGTTGGCCTGAAACGTGATACGAGTAAGATAAAAGACTACTGCTTTGAAACCTCATGCACCACATGACACCTCCACGAGTGCACAGAAACCTATCACTTCCGTGAACGATAGCCGATTCGCGTCAGGGAATTAGACGTGCTCAACAAAGACACCGTATCAGATGCTGTTCAAAAAGAGCTTCACGAACTTGCTGAAGCCTATGGTGTGGCGACAACGTATTACACTCAGCAAGGAGAACAGAAAAGCGTTTCTGATGAAACACTGATCAAGGTCCTTCATGCCATGCACGTTGAGGCCACGACTGAAGACGGCCGTGCATCAGCATGGGATCACATCAAGAATGCTTCCTGGCGACAGGTGCTTCCTTCCATCATTGTTGTTCGGCAGGGCAAAGCATCACCTTTGAAGATCTATCAGCCTGTGACAGCAGAGTTGTCGTTGAACATTGAGTTCGAACACGGAGATCATCTGCCACTCGCTGGACCTTTTGAAGCTGGCGAATCCCGCTCACTCGATGGCCAGACAATGCAAGCATGTGAGTGTGAGATTCCAGACTCACTGCCATTAGGGTGGCATCAACTCTCTGCAACACTGACAGACACACGCACCGAGAATCAATCTTCGCATTATTCCTGTCCACTTGTTGTCACTCCAGAACGACTCCCGGTCACACCTGATCGTACATGGGGGCTGATGACCCAACTCTATGCGACGCGCTCACACACCTCGTGGGGCCTTGGAGACTTCCATGACCTTGCCACACTTGCATCGTGGGGAGGGCATCACGGAGCAGGGTTTCTCCTCATCAATCCAATTCATGCAGCAGAAGGTAGCGCACCACTCGCACCATCTCCCTATCTGCCGACAAGCCGACGATTCTTCAATCCGATCTACCTGCACATTGAAGGCATCCCAGAGTACACAACGTTGTCTGAGAGTGATCGCAAGCAGATCGACGCATACGGAGCGGCTTTTCAAGAACGCTCGTCTTCACACGCGCTCATTGACAGAGATGCTATTTGGGAAGCAAAGAAACAATCTTTGGAGATCATGCTTTCTCAACCACTATCAGGCTCGCGACAAGCTGCGTATGACGCCTATTGCCAGCGAGAGCAACCCGAACTGACACGATTTGCAACATGGTGTGCATTTTCGGAAGCATGGGGAATGCATACGCATCATTGGCCGGATGGCCTCCACCATCCAGAGGATGCAAACGTCGCAACGTTTCAACAGACGTTCCGTGATCGCATCCAATTCTTTTCGAAGCTTCAGTGGCTGATCGATGAGCAATTATCGTTTGCTCAAGAGGCATCACAGGCCGCAGGCATGGGTACTGGAATCATTCATGATCTCGCTGTCGGTGTTCACCCAGAGGGTGCTGATGCCTGGATGCTTCAAGATGTGCTGGCCCATGACATATCTGTTGGGGCACCACCAGATATGTACAACCAGCTGGGGCAAGACTGGTCACAACCGCCGTGGCGTCCAGATGCACTCGAAGCTGCAGCCTATAAGCCCTATCGAGAGATGCTTCGATCCATTTTGCGGCATGCCGGTGGCATCCGCATTGATCATGCCATTGGGCTCTTTCGACGGTGGTGGATTCCTCATTCGATGTCAGCCGCTGAAGGTACATTTGTCACGTATGACCACGAAGCGTTGATCGGTATTCTTGCCCTTGAGGCACACCGTGCTGGTGCATGTGTCATTGGAGAAGATCTTGGAACATTTGATGCCTGGTCTCAGGCATATCTCAATGAACGTGGTATTGCAGGCACATCTGTTTTGTGGTTTGAAGGTGAACATGGAAATCCACGCCCCCCCGAACACTGGCGAGAGCACTGTTTTGGGACCGTCACAGTACACGACCTGCCACCCACAGCTGGCCTCCTTGAAGGCGAGCATGTTCGACTCAGACAAGAACTGGGATTGCTCACGATCGATGCAGA
>CAXFJI010000398.1:0-2499 GCA_964003275.1 uncultured Planctomycetaceae bacterium | reverse complement strand
ATGGGTGGCATGGGCGGCGGCATGGGCGGTGGCATGATGTAGATAGAAGGAGCATTCATGCCTCAAAAAACTGGTGTTATCCTGGCTGCCGCAGGTCAAAGCAGTCGTTTTCAGGATGCGAACTATAAGAAGCCCTTTATTCCGCTCAGTGGTCGCGCTGTCTGGCTCCACTCTGCTGAAAAGTTCCTCGAGCGAGATGATGTCAGTCAGGTCGTGATTGTTGTGGCCCCAGAAGATAAAGAATCGTTTCTAGAAAACTTTGGCGCTAACCTTGCTTTCATGGGAGTGACGCTTGCAGAAGGCGGAAGCCACCGTGCAGAATCTGTTCGGAATGGCATCCAAAAGCTCGAGTCAGATATTGATGTTATTGCTATACATGATGCTGCTCGGCCCTGTCTTGCCCAGCAGTGGATTGATGCAGTGTTTGAAGCCGGAAAAAAACATGGTGCTGCGATCCTTGCGATCCCTGTGGCGAGCACTCTCAAACGTGTTGGCAAAGATGATCTTATTGAGGAAACAGTTGATCGAAGTGCCTTGTGGGAGGCGCAAACTCCTCAGGTTTTCTCACGATCAATCCTTGAAGAGGCCTTCGCATCGAGTCGACTTGAGCAACCAACGGATGAGGCCCAACTTGTTGAAGCTGTCGGTCATCCTATACACATTGTGAAAGGCTCACCCATCAACTTGAAAATCACATCACGCGAAGACCTACGACTCGCAGAACAAGCTCTCAAGGCCTTACCTGCACCGAAATTTTCTGGGCCAGCCCATCCCTTTGATGGCGACGACCTGTGGCGGTAGCTATGTCTAAAAATCTTATTGATGATTTCAACATTCGGGGTCTTATTCATCAGTCCACGGATCGAGAGTCCTTGACAAAATGGCTCGACACCCCTGGAAGACGGATCTATGCAGGTTTTGACCCGACCGCAAACAGTCTCCATGTTGGTCACCTTGTAGCGCTTGTTCTCCTTCGAAGAGTCGCCGCTGCTGGTCATGAACCTGTTGCACTGATTGGTGGAGCAACTGGAATGATTGGTGATCCAAGCGGTCGTAGTGACGAGCGAAATCTCCTTTCGGCTGACGAACTCGCTGATAATGTAGCATGCGTCACAAACCAAATTCGATCTGTTCTTGAACAGACAGGTCAATCTGTCCACGTAGTGAACAATGCCGACTGGATGAGAGACAGGAGTTATCTCGAGTTTTTACGTGACGTTGGAAAGCATGTCCCTCTCTCTCAGATGTTAGCGAAAGACTCTGTAAAGAGTCGCATTGAACGAGAGAACGGCCTGTCGTATACCGAGTTTAGTTACATGCTCCTGCAGGCATGGGACTTCGTTCATTTGATGGATTCACTCGACTGCCGAGTACAGATTGGCGGGAGTGACCAATGGGGCAATATTACTGCTGGGATTGAGCTTGGTCGGCGCCTTCGAGCACAGGAGTTACATGGAATAACCTGTCCATTACTCACAAAAGCTGATGGCACCAAAATGGGTAAATCAGCGAGCGGTGCCGTGTGGCTTGACCCCAAACGAACCAGCGCTTACGCGTTTTATCAATACTGGATAAATCTTGATGACATTGATGCAAGCATGTGCTTAGCCCGACTTACAGATCTTTCTTATGACGAGCTCTCTCATCACTCCGAACTGCAAAAGTCAAATGCTTCAGCACGTGACACACAAAAACGCCTTGCTGAAGAACTCACGAAGCTTGTGCACGGAACATCTGGCCTTCATGTCGCAGAGCAGGCCACCAAAATACTCTTCGGTGATGAGATTCAGGACATGGATGACGCACTGCTGAGTGAGATTTTTGCTGATGTACCAAGCCATGTTTTTCCTCGTTCGAGCCTTGACGGCGATGGGCTACCCGTCGTCGAGGCGATTGAAGCAACGGGGCTTACTACAAGCAGGGGCGCTGCTCGACGCACCATCGAACAAGGCGGCGGCTACGTCAACAACAGGCGGGTCACTGATGCAGGGCATCGTCTGACAGCACATGACCTTGCAGGCAACTCAACCCTTGTCTTAAGAACAGGAAAAAAGAAATACGCTCTCGCTCGTTTTATGTGACTGTCGCAACATCTCCTCAATAAACACCCTATGAATAGTTACCTTGCTGTTGTCTGTGTAGGACTGAGTCTCACTACTTCACATTTCATACATGCGGATACTCCAGTCTTTCAAGCCAACGATCCACAATTGAAAAACCGACTGAAAGCTGGTCTTCGTACGAGACTTCCCGAAGAAGAACAATTTCTAGATGATGTTGTGTTGCTCGTGCGAAATGGCAAACTGCCAGGCAAACTTGTTGATTCCATTTATCTTTGGGCAATCGGCCGACGAAAAGAATACCCTTTTCCGGCATTTGAGAAGGCTCTCAAGATTCAAGCCAAAAAGATCGGATTACGACTGTAGTATGTCTTTTTATCGGACGATCGTTTCTCCGTTATAGACGCGATGCTTGGTCTGCCTCAGGAGCGCAATTATT
>CAXFJI010000397.1:0-2527 GCA_964003275.1 uncultured Planctomycetaceae bacterium | reverse complement strand
TCGCCATAGCCTGGTGCTTTGACAGCTGCCACCTTGAACGTGCCTCGAAGACGATTAATCACGAGCGTTGCCAAGGCTTCGCCGTCCACCTCTTCGCACACAATCAATAATGGCTTGCTGGCATTCACAACGGCTTCCAGCAGTGGAACGATATCCTTGACCGTTGAGATCTTCTTCTCAAAAACAAGGATGTAGCAGTCTTCAAGCACACACTGCATCTGCTGTGGATCCGTCACGAAATACGGTGACAGATACCCACGGTCAAACTGCATGCCTTCAACAAACTCAATCTCTGTCTTCAGGCTTTTACCTTCGTCCACGGTAATCACACCATCTTTGCCAACCTTATCCATGGCTTCAGCAAGGAGATCACCGATTTCCTTATCGTTATTGGCAGCAATGGCAGCAACCTGAGCCATCTCCTTCTTGCCCTTTACCGGAATCGACATGTCTCGCAACTTGCCGGTAATGTTTTCAACTGCTTTTTCGATGCCTGATTTCATCTGGACAGGATTGACACCAGAAACAACTGCCTTAAGGCCTTCATTGAATACTGCCTCAGCAAGAACAGTCGCCGTCGTGGTTCCATCGCCAGCAACATCACTTGTTTTGCTGGCTACTTCACGCACCATTCGGGCGCCCATGTTTTCATAGACGTCTTCAAGGTCAATCTCTTTTGCAACCGTCACACCGTCTTTGGTGACCGTTGGCGAACCAAAGCTTTTCTGAAGGATTACATTTCGGCCCTTTGGACCAAGGGTTACCTTGACCGCACGGGCAAGTTTCGACACGCCTCGACGCATCGACTCTCGAGCTTCCTGATCGAATGCCATCATTTTGGCCATAGTTCAAAATCTCCTGACAAAGGGTATGAGTTGTGGATATGAGTCTTTTAAAAGTGTTTTGAGATAAAGATCAGCCGATGATTGCAAGGATGTCATCTTCCCGCATCAACAGAAGCTCTTCGTCACCAACCTGAAAGGGTTCACCGGCGTAACTGGTGAAGATCACCCGGTCACCGGGTTTCACTTGGAGTGCATGACGATTTCCTTTTTCGTCCATCTTACCTTCGCCTACTGTCACAATCGTGCCACGTGCAGGCTTATCTTGGGCCGAGTCGGGCAGCACAATCCCTCCGGCAGTCTTCTGCTCACTCACTTCACGTTCTACGACCACACGGTCGCCGAGAGGAATCAATGTGGCCTTTTTCTTCGCTGACATCGGAGCCTTTCTCCTGGCGGGGTTGACGAAATTGAAAGAAATCGGGTAATCCGTACATTGCTGCCGGAAAACGCTCCAGCAGAACGGATTTCAATAGGAATGCAACTGGCGCGCCAGACGAGCCGGTAGAACGTAATTCCTGTCCGCAAAATGAGAACAGGACCCTCATTTAGCCATTTTTACATGATAATGGCCTTGGACATTTCCTCAAAAAACGCTGCCAAACTGGCAGATTTGCTGGCCCCTGCTTCTTCGGCGTGCCAAGTGGTACCATGCTCGCCGCAAGGAGTTCACTCTATTATGTCTACCAATCGTCGAATTGATGTGTCGTCTGAAGGACCCGTCACTGTTGCGCAAATCGTTGATAAAAAAATTCTTGATGAGTCTGCCATTCAGGAAATGGGATCTGAGATCCTCAATCTGATTGAACAGGATGGACGTCGATCCTTAGCCCTCGACTTCTCTCATGTGGAATACCTTTCCAGCGCAGCCCTTGGCAAGTTGATCACACTTGACCGAAAAATGAAGGGACACAAGGGACGCCTGACCCTGTGCAACATTCGCCCGGAGATCCTCGAGGTTTTTCAGATTACAAAACTCACAAAAGTATTTGATATCCGCAAAGACGTCGCTGAAGCCGTATCGTCTTTTGAAGCCTAGGCCACTGACGGAGCGGATCACGAATGGGCATACCAAACAAAAGTTGGAAGAAAGAGCTTCGTCTCCCGAGTGAGCGGGGAACAAGCAAACACATCATGGATGAACTGCTGGCACAGCTTGAGGCATATGGCTGGCCACAGTCTGATGTGTTTGCAATTCATCTCGCAGCGGAAGAGGCCATCACCAATGCTGCGGTGCACGGCAATAAACTGGATGATTCAAAAACAATTCACGTGGTCTGTCACGTCACACCTGACTTTGTTCAGATTGAAGTCGCTGATGAGGGATCCGGATTTGATCCCCACACGGTGCCTGATTGCACCTGCGACACCCGCCTCGATGCTCCAAATGGACGAGGGGTCAAGCTCATGAAATCATTCATGACACATCTGGAATACAATACAAAGGGCAACCGAGTCCTCATGAAAAAACATCGGGATGCAGCCGTCCAATGACTCACCGCAGGGCACAGATGGTTTTCCCAAGAGGCATATCGATTTCCAGAGGAAAATTGGTTATTTTTATGGCTACATTCCCCGATAGCTCAATGGTAGAGCGAGCGGCTGTTAACCGCTAGGTTGTAGGTTCGAGTCCTACTCGGGGAGCTTCCTTTTTCTCGTTCACACCTGTTTTACGTGTATACGAG
>CAXFJI010000396.1:0-2537 GCA_964003275.1 uncultured Planctomycetaceae bacterium | reverse complement strand
TTCAGTGAAGGATCATGAAAAGGTGTTGTATGTTGCGCCGACAACACTCTTGTCTCTGGGGGAATTGGCTTCGCGTCTTCGTCCATCACTGGCAGAGAAGCCGAGCTTTGGTGCTGGCTTCTGGCGTGAGATTGGTGTTGATCCGGCATCATTGGCAAATCGTGGCAATATTGTTTTTCTTTCCCCACATGTGCATCGTACGGAAGGGGATCTGGTGGGGCGAGGGATTGATGACCGAGTGAATCGTTCTGTGGCATTGGCAAGGGGGGCTGTGTCTGCGCGTCGACGCGGTGCTGTCGCTGTTGAAATTCCATGTCGTGTCAATATTGGCAATATTGTGCCTCATGGGCCCTTCGGTTCGGCTGCGACTGACGGTGAAGTGTCTGCCTACGCAGTGCGATGTAGCGACCAGGCAACACGTTCGTGGGCAGAATCGTTGGTGGTAGGTGACGCTGAAATAATTTTTGATATGGGGATGATGTTTGCGCAACCATCGTTATCAGGCGTGCTTGCCAGGAGAGCCTTTGCCTCTCTTCCGTACGGTTCGCTTCAGCTTGTTGATCCGCTTCCAGCGCCATTGGTTGTTCGGGCTGGAGAGTCTCCCTTTGGGGCGGTGCTGTTGGTGGCAAATGCCTCAGCTGTGCCAGTGCGGGCAGGTCTTCGTTTTGAAAATACGCCGTCGGTGGTGGCCGATGCTGTTGATGGTATTCGAATGAATATCAACGAGGATGGCGGTGTGTCGGTTCCGCTCGAGCCGTGGGGGATTCGCTCGTTGGTTGTTGATCGAGTTACTCAAGTGTCTGGTGCGGAGGTTGCGTTCACTGAAGAGAGTCGTGGCTGGATGCGGGATCGGCTTGAGGTTTTTCGGGAGCAGCAGTCTCTTGTTGAACATCCCCGTGCGTTGTCAGTTTTAGACAATCCAGATTTTGAAGTTCCGTCTTCCTCAGATGGTGTGTTGGGTTGGGAGGTTGTGGATCAGCAGCGGGGTAGCATTGGAATTCAGTCATCTGGTCGTTCAGAAGATGGCAAGGCCGTCCGGTTCTCTTCGCTCAATGGGTTGGCAACGATGAGGAGTAATCCTTTTGCGCCGCCCCGTACCGGAAGAATCAGTGTCTCTGCATGGTTGCGGATGGATCCTGACGAAGTGTCTCAGCCACCGCTTCGGCTTGCAATTGAGGGCCTTGATAAAACGGGTGAATACTATCGGTTTGCACCAATTGGAGGTCTTGAAAACGGACGTCCGTTGAAGCATGCGTGGTCCCAGTTTGTTGTTCAGGTCTATGATCTGCCTCGAGACGGATTGGAGTCGCTTCGAGTGCGTTTTGATTTGATGGGGCCTGGGAAAGTGCTTGTCGATGATATCGAGGTCTATGGTTTGGCGTTCAATGAGTTTGAGCAGGCACGGTTTCGAGAATTGTTGAGTCATGCAGAGAAACGAATCAACTCCGGTGATATTGGGGGGTGTGCACTCGTGCTCAATAGCTTCTGGCCACAATATCTCATGGCCAATCAATCATCAGATGGAGAAGAAGGTGTCGATCAGCCTGGCGGCCAGCCCATTGCTCGGCCGCCTAAAAGATGGACGTGGAGATGATCAACGCTCTGTCCGCCGTCTTGTCCGCAGTTGACGACAACACGATAGCCGTTGCTGAGTTTGAGTTTGTTCGCAAGTTCATTCGCAACAAGAAATAGATGCCCGATGAGCTCTGTGTCAGTCGGTTGTACTGACGCAAGTGATGGTATTTCTTTTTTGGGTATTACCAGAACATGCACAGGAGCTTGTGGAGCAACGTCATGGAATGCAAGGCAGAGCTCATCGTCGTGAATGATTTTGGCAGGGATTTCTTTTCGAATTATTTTAGAAAAGATCGTGTCAGCCATTTGCTTGCTCTACATTCCGGTTCGTTGTTTTTCTGCGGGTCCGCTTTTTTGGTGTCCGTGGCAAGGCCCATTCTCGTGTGAGTGTTTCAAAAACCTCTGGGGTTTCATATCGCACGATTGACTGGCCTTCTGGCATAGGACCGATGAGTGATCGGAATACCGGAGCACCTCGAAGTGCTAAGTCAGTACTGCAATCATCTGTTCCCACTTGAAGATGTGTGCGGAGAATGTCTTCAGATGAATCATAATCATGAATGATCAATTCCCCATCCGTGCCGCGGGTGACTACTCGCCATGTCTGTTTTGGCATGTCTCTAACTCCTGGTGTTAGCAGCCGGCCAGCCACGGCGGTGCTCATCGTCTGCTGGGAACATCGGGCAACTTTACGTTTGGACTACATGCACAATGGTGAGGCCGTTTTCACCGGAATACGTGGCGATTCACGGCATTCTCGGATTTTTCGATAGGAACGGTCCAAGCCGTTCATCACAAGAATATTTGGACATGCAGAAGCCCTATTTGGTTCTTGACAGGCCCAAATTCGGCTTTTAGCCTCGAAATGCCCAGTTCACCGAAAATGGCTATCCTGCCAGTGATTGGGTTGTGTGGCGACTGTTCTGTACCGATTAAATCATCCTTTAGTTTATTTTTGGAGC
>CAXFJI010000395.1:0-2564 GCA_964003275.1 uncultured Planctomycetaceae bacterium | reverse complement strand
AAGGGGGTGTGTGGACGAAAAAATCCGACTCCAAGAAAAAAAGGGCGATTTCTTAGTTTCTTAATCAAGTGAATAGCTTCACTTGCGATCATGCCATCCGTCTGATCTGTATCAGGTCCATCAGCGGCAAGCCAACTGAGAGAAGCACTAATTTTGCGGTGTGGTTCGGCATTGAAGATCAAGGATTCTTCTGCAACATCACGCCCTTTTGGATTCACAACTTCATTCCATGATGCAGGATCATCAAGACCATTTGTTCCAATACCAGCAGGTACGTTGTAGTGATACAACTTCCCAACGCGTGCTGAATACCAGCCATGATTTTTGAAGAGTTGGGGAAGTGTGACGATATTTGGCTTTTCGTCACGGAAATGACGATCAAGGTCATAGACTTTGATGTGATCGGGACGGAGTCCAGTAAGGAGTGACGCACGACTGGGATTGCAAAGAGGAAGCTGGCAATAGGCCTGTTGAAAAAGAACACCTTCCCGTGCCAAAGCATCAATGTGAGGGGTTTGTGCCATCGCGTCGCCGCAGCAACCGAGAGTGCTGGCAAGATCATCGACGGCAATAAAAACGATATTATATGGGGAAGAAGTCCCATTCTCAGCAGTTGCTGTCTGAGGTAGCTGTAAGGAAATGCCAGCCAGGATAACAAGCAGGGCGTGTTGAAATGTCATGGTTTTCTCGGGCATAAATTTTTGCATATATGGCTATGGAGTTTGACGACGACTAACAGCTGTTTCCTGTGTGGCTGATCTAATTTATTCAATAATGGTTATTCATTCCTGCTAAAGTAAAGCATTGGAAAGGTGGCTCATCGCTTGCCGCATAAGCATCTGGGAGAGCCGACTTCAATGTACGAGATGTATACAAGAATACATCTGTCGTCTTTCTCGTGTGAATGTGAAGAACCAAGAATGATCAGCGGAGAAATGTCATGAGGTGTGATGAATCGAAGCAGATTGCATCACTTTGTTGCATCCGTGTGTTGCAATATGCATCACAACGAATTGAAGAAAAAAAGAAAACGCTTGACTCTAAATTAAGTAGAATTGGCACAAAAGATGCTCTAGCACCTTTTGTCGTATTCTCGACAACGGGAACATTACCACCACATTTAGAAAAGAGGTCGCGATGCGACTCTTCCCATTCTACGCACACAGGTTGCAAACTGTTCGCCGCAAAAAGATGAGGCGTTCCAAAGTGCTGAAATCTGAGCGACTTGAGCAGCGCGCGATGCTGTCAATTGATTCAGGAGGGCTTGGTGGGCTTGCTACAGAGTCGATCAATTGGAATGGTTCAACGGTTGAGGCACGTGAGGACTCTTGGATTGTACGATCGCTTAACGATTCTTTTACTGAGATAGCGCTCAATAATGATTGGTCAGTATCTTCGCTTGGAGAGGGTTTTTATTCACTGACAACGCCTGGAGCATCAGTATCTGAGGTTTCTGCATGGGCTGGCAGTACTTCGAGTGTTGCTTATTTTGAGCCAGATTATGTGATTGCTCCGACCGCGATTCCCAATGACCCATCATTCAGCCGGTTGTGGGGGTTGAACAATACAGGGCAATCAGGTGGTCTTGCGGATGCAGATATTGATGCACCTGAATCGTGGGCGAATACAACAGGTTCCAGAGATGTAGTCGTTGCAGTGATTGATACTGGGGTGGATTTCAACCACCCTGATTTAGCCGCCAATATGTGGGTAAATCCTGGGGAGATTCCAGGTGATGGCATTGATAATGATGGTGATGGTTTTACAGATGATGTCCGTGGTTGGGACTTCTACAGTAACGATAACGACCCAATGGATGATAATGGTCACGGGACGCATGTTGCCGGCACGATTGGTGCGGTAGGAAACAATGGCATTGGTGTCGCAGGAGTATCCTGGCAAGTATCCATTATGCCACTCAAGTTTCTTGGCGAAGATGGTAGTGGCTCCACAAGTGGTGCTATTGCTGCAGTAAATTATGCGACTCGTATGAGAAGAGACTTTGGTGTGAATGTTGTCGCCACGAACAATAGTTGGGGTGGTGGTGGGTCGTCGGCAGCCCTTCGAGACGCGATCAATCTTGGCGGTCAGGCTGGAATTCTTTTTGTTGCTGCTGCTGGCAATGAGTCCAACAACAACGATTCCTGGCCGACCTATCCAGCAAGTTATACAAGTGATGCTGTGATTACTGTTGCTGCTACAAATCGCTCGAATCAACTTGCCTCTTTTTCAAATTATGGTGAGACGAGCGTCGATATAGCAGCTCCGGGTGTTTCGATTTATTCAACAACTCCGAGTAACAGCTACGCATCATATAGCGGGACTTCAATGGCGGCGCCACATGTTGCTGGAGCTGTTGCGTTACTCGCTTCTTCCGACCCTGAGGCGACAGCCACTCAGATACGTTCTGCAATACTTTCGAGTGCCGTGCCGGTCACGTCCCTTGACGGTCGGGTCGCAACGGGTGGACTGCTGAATGCCTCAGCAGCACTTGCTTCACTGAGTGATTCACCACCAGAGGAACCTGCACCACCACCAGAGGAACCTGCACCACCACCAGAGGA
>CAXFJI010000394.1:0-2582 GCA_964003275.1 uncultured Planctomycetaceae bacterium | reverse complement strand
GCGCTCCCCGCGCTTCGCCATGATTCCCCTGGGGCCTCGCTCCTCATAAAGAATTCCTGCAAACTTGCCGTCGTGGATGTCCCCTTGATATCCTCCAGCGACATAGTCTCCAAAGTCTTTGCTTCGGTACTGGATGCCACTATTGTGATTCCTCAGGCGATACTGCAAGACAAGTTCGAAATCATCAACAAGCCCCTGTCTCCAGAAAAGAAAAGTATTTCCTTGCGTTGGTTTGTCTGGTGTGGTTTCTCCAACGATAGCCCCATCTTCAACTCGCCAGAATTCACTCTTGCCTTCCCAGCCTTCGAGTGAACGACCATCAAAAATTGGCTGAAAGGTATCATCATCACCGAATAAGAACCGGTCTCCTAAGCCAATGATGCTGGTTGTGAAGACCATGAGGACCAGGAGCAGTCGAGATTTCTGCTTGATGATCATGAGAGCAGTTCCTTGTATTCGACGAGTGGTATGTGAACCCCAGTAACAGTAGACAATCGATCAAGAAGCGACTCAAGCCTGAGTGTGACACGTCGAGAGAACATCGTGTACAGATACGTCAGCTATTGAGTGGAGGCAGTTTCCACTCTTATCGAATGGCGGCGTCGGGGAGTCGATTTGCATCAAGAGAATCACGACGCAGGCCTAGCATTTGCATGAATTCACTAATTCCTACAACTTGAATGCCAAGACGATTTGCTTCACGGAGCTCACGTTCTCGTCGTTTGACATCTCGTTCACGCCACTCCTCTGGTTTTTCAAGGCCAAAATTTTGTGGTGGACCAGCATCGATGACCATGGTCGTCAGAGGTGTGACACTGGTTTCAACAGAACCACCGACGCCCTTAATAAGATCTTCAAGACGATCCTGATCAGGTGTCGCATCTTGATCAATTTGAACGAAACCAACAATGACAGAGGTGAATTGAGTACCAGCTTCCCAGAGACTTGTCGCAATGCCGTCGCCACTGACGATTGGATCACCGAGTGAATCACTCCGAATCCTCATCCGCACAAGCGTATCACTTTCAAGATTCATGACTTCAACAGAACCTTTTCGTGATAATACAAGAGGCTTGGGGTCATCGGGGTTGTAGACGTAAAAAACTAATCCCGGCCGCATGCCTCGTGTGGAATCACTAAGAACAAGTGCTGTGCGATCAGCATGATTGACGGAAATAATACGACCATCAAATCCATCGATTCGGTCGTCTAGTGGGATGCTGTCGCCGAGGAGCTGCTGGGTTTCTGGGTTTGCTATTCGTAGTTTCGCCAACAGTGCATTAAAACGATTGATTGCCCGTTCTCTCTCTCGTAGCTCGGTAAGAATCGTATTGACTCGATCAACCGTTGATGCCGTCTTGAAGTTATCTAGGGAGCGAGCAGATACAACATCTTCTGCTCTGCCTACGGCCTGTTTGATTTCTTCAAGTTGTGTGGATTCATCCTGAGCGTTCTTCAGTTTCTGAGTAAGATCCTGCATTTGCTTTTGATGCTCTGCCACAGATTGATCAAACTGGGCCTGGGCTTGTTTTCGTTCATCTTCTACAGCTGTAACTCTTTTATTTGCACTATCAGCTCGTTTTTTCTCATCAGCAGCAACTTTTTGTGCATCTGAAACAAGACGTTCCTTTTCAATAAGCCTTTCTTGTAACTGCGTATCTTTTTCACGAATCGATTCTTGCAGCCATAGTGCGAGCTTTTCGTAGGATCGAGGATCTTCTGAAAAATCACCAAATCTCTGAGTAAACCAATTGTCAATCGCGGCTTCAGGAGCGTCTGAACCAGGATTGTCTGGATCAGTCATTGCTATCCCAATAGCATCGACGAGTATCTGGTTATTTTGTTTTTGGGTACCTAACTCGGCATTGGCAGAAGCCGCTGATTCGTTTGCTGCTTTTGTTTGCTCTTCTGCGTCAAACTTTCCCTTAAACCCAAGATAGGTTGTCACTGCAAGAATGAACGTAAACGTGACGAACACGATGAGGGCGATGCTGAGTGACTGCACGACGGTGCGTTGGGTAGCCATAGTTTCTTACTTTTCGGCACGAGTCGACCAGTGAGTTTACGACCATACGGATTATTCCGATGGTATGTCTTGCGGGAAATTATCGCATCCGGGTCACAAATGCGGCAATATCCTGTTCCATGTCTTTATCAGGGCTGCCAAAAGTCTGTTCGAAGTCCTTGATCCGCTGTTCTTTTGTGTCCGGCTGACAGGCTTTTTTTGTAGACAGTGTGCTGAGGTATTTCACAAAAAGCTCTTTTTTTGTTTTCATCAAAAAGGCCGTGGTAGCCCATGCCTGAGCATATGCATCTGTTGCTGCATCAGAATGACGAAAACTTTGATCATTTTCTACAATGTTTTGAAGCCACCCCTGTTTGTGAAGTTTCAGAAATTGTTGCCGCCGTGGATGGTTTACTCCACCAATTGCGTGCCATCCTCGCGGAGTAGCGAGGTCTGGTGTTTCAAAATAGGTTGCTATGCCCTCGCAGACCCAGAGTGGGATAGGGGCAAGGCGTTGATGAAGACCACAGTTGAAAGCCATCTGATGGGTGCCTTCGTGGATCAGGGTTGCAACAAG
>CAXFJI010000393.1:0-2584 GCA_964003275.1 uncultured Planctomycetaceae bacterium | reverse complement strand
TACCTGCCGGCGAGCGATATGCTGAAATGATCGAGAAGAGTGTATCAATATATTCGTCTTCTCGGATGGAATTGATTGGATCCAGAAACACAGGCATGCATAGAGTATAACAAGGGTTGGTTCTTTGTAGGTTGCGTACCTGTTATGGTATGACCACTGACCGAGGGGGAACGTCCCTTCCTTGCAGGTTGCCTGATAAATGGATGAAGGTTTTCTCAACTTATTTCACACTGGGGATATGACATGGTTGGCTGGAAACAATTTTGTGCGACGTGCGTTCTTGTGCTCTCTGGCATGGTTGGTGAAACGACGCTGGCAGACGACCAACCCCCAAATATTGTGATGATTTTCTGTGATGATCTCACAAATCAAGCACTGAGTTGCTATGGACACCCGCTCAAACTCTTAGAAACCCCGAACATTGACCGTCTTGCTCAGGAAGGCATGTTATTTCGTCGGTGTTTGGTTCCGAATTCGATTTGCGGCCCAAGTCGTGCTGCTATCCTGACAGGAAAATACGCTCACGTGAATGGGTTTGTGAGAAACGGGAACAAGTTTGACGGCTCGCAGCCAACCTTTCCAAAAATGCTGCAGGCAGCTGGTTATCAGACTGCAATGATTGGAAAGTGGCATTTGGCTACGGACCCAACGGGCTTTGATCATTGGCATATCCTTCCCGGCCAAGGTGCCTATTACAACCCTGCAATGATTAGAGATGGCGAGAAAGTCACACATGTTGGATATACAACAGATCTCATTTCAGAGTTTTCAATTGACTGGCTCAAACAACGAAATCCAGACAAGCCGTTTTTACTGATGTCACAACATAAAGCACCCCACCGGAACTGGTCGCCAGCGCTTCGTCACCTGGGGTGGAACAATGATCAAAAATTTCCTGAACCACCAACGCTGTTTGATGACTACAGCGGTCGCGGAAAGCCAGAGCGGGAACAGGAGATGACCCTGGCTCATTCATTTCAACCAAAGGATGTCAAGCTTGCACCAGAAAAAGGACTGAACGCTGAACAACGACAAGCATGGGATCAGTATTATGCACCACGCAATGAAGCGTTCCTTGAAAAGAACTTATCAGGAAAGGACCTTGTACGTTGGCGCTATCAGCGATACATGCACGACTATCTTGCCTGTGTCAAAGCAGTTGATGAGGCTGTCGGAGACATGCTTCGATATTTAGATGAAGCCGGGCTCACGGAAAACACGCTTGTGGTATTTTCTTCAGATCAAGGGTTTTATCTTGGGGAGCACGGCTGGTTTGATAAACGTTGGATTTACGAAGAATCTGTTACAACCCCCTTGATTGTACGATGGCCTCATCAAACGAAGCCGGGATCAGAGTCTACGGAACTCGTCTCGATTCTTGATTTTCCAGAGACATTTCTTGAGGCAGCGGATCTTCCCGTGCCAGATGATATGCATGGCCACAGCCTCACACCACTTTTTTCAGGACAGGTTCCAGCAAACTGGCGAAAGAGTTTTTACTACCACTATTACGAACACCCAGGAGCACATAATGTTGCCCGACACTACGGTGTGGTGACGGATCGCTACAAGCTTTTCCATTTCTATGAACCTGAGTTTGATTCATGGCGACTGATTGATAGGAAAAATGATCCTCATGAACTGAACAATGCCTACGACAGTCCGGAACTTGCAGATGTGAGAAAAACGCTTCACAAAGAACTTGATCGACTTCGTACAGAGTTGAACGTCCCATTGGAAGATCCTGCTTCAAGCTTCAAGTCCCCGCGCGACGCACGTCGAAAGAAACCAGTTCCTGAGGGGGCTGGTGCATGAAATCGGCATCGATCTATGTATTGAGTGCTTTCGTGACGCTATGGCCTGTCATATCGTCTTCTCGAGCATATTCAGACGCGCCGGTAACGGATGAGAAGCTTTCTAAAGAGAGCTTCATGCTTCCAGTATCCGAGGCGAATCTACCCGGTGAAGGGGCGCTTCGGCGTTATCCTGGATATGTTAAGGGCTGGCAGAACCGTCGTTTTCAGTGGGCACACGAGAGACAGCAGGACCAGAATGCAGTGGTCTTTCTTGGGGACTCCATTACCCAAGGATGGAAGGATACGCTTGCTCATCACTTCGATGGTATGAAGGTTGCAAATCGTGGGATCAGTGGTGATACGACCCGAGGCATGCTCATTCGCCTTCAAGAGGATGTGCTTACGCTTCAGCCGTCAGCGATCGTAATCCTTGCTGGGACAAATGATATTGAGGTTGGTATTGATGTCGATGCGATCGTTCGCAATCTCATGAAAATCATCCATGCGGTAAAACAGCATGATGTCAAGCACGGCTGTCGGACACCAATTATCATGTGTCGCGTATTCCCGAGTGCGGCGGCAAAAAAACGACCTGCAGACGTCATTCTTCGACTGAATCAACACATTGAAGATCAGGTGCGTGGTGATGCGCAGGTCATTCTTCTAGATACATGGAGCCTTTTTGCGGACCCAACCGGTGATGCGCTCGCCGAGTATTTCCCTGATTTCCTTCACCTAAATGCCGCCGGCTACACAAAATGGGCGTCCGCGTTGCGACCGCTCCTGGC
>CAXFJI010000392.1:0-2586 GCA_964003275.1 uncultured Planctomycetaceae bacterium | reverse complement strand
TCCCTTCCTTCGCGCAGAAGCCAAAAAATCCTGCCTTCTCACCGCCAACGTCCATTCAGTCAGATCTCCCCAATGTGCTCGTCATCGGAGATTCCATCTCAATCGGCTACATGCTACCTCTTCGAGAACAGCTCCATGGCGTTGCGAATGTGTTTCGTCCGAATACCAATTGTGGCCCAACCATTCGCGGACTCGAACAACTTGATTCATGGCTTGGCGACAGACAATGGGATCTCATTCAATGGAATCATGGGCTGCACGACCTCAAATACATGGGCCCCAAGGGTGAAAACCTTTCAGATCCAAATGATGCGACAAGTCATCAACAAGTACCACCTAAAGAGTATGAAGAGAATCTGCACACCTTGACGAAACGACTGAAACAAACAGGTGCAGTGATTGTCTTTTGCGAAACGACTCCGGTTCCTGAAGGAGCTAGCGGCCGAGTTGTTGGTGATAGCAAAAAATACAACGCTATTGCGCAGCGCGTCATGCATGACGAGCAGGTTGCGATCAATAATCTCTTCGATTTTGCTTCAGAAAACGTGCCAACCCGTCCAGCAAATGTTCATTACACCACTGAGAACAGTGAAAAACTTGCCGCTTTTCTTGCGTCAGACATCAAGAAGCGTCTCGCGAAAGCCAAGTGAGTCGCTGTGCTCGGGATAGGAACGCATGCCCATCATCTCCTAACAGTCCATCACTTGGCATCATATGTCAAACCTTGAATCGACTTACCGTCCTGTCTGATAGCGCAGGTAAATCGCCAGCCTTTTTTACGATCAATAACCTTCAAAATCAGATCATTGGTTCCTTTCTTGAGGTTGATTTTTGTACCCGTGATCAACTCCCCATTCAACATCGCTGCGCCCATATCATCACACTGAAGCATGATCGTCGCTGACTGGGATCTGGGTGATGTGATTGTTGTACGAACAAAAGCAGAGCAATCATCATGCTCACCAAGGGTTGCCTGAACATCGATACGCCCTGGTTCAATACCCTTTGTGACTGGAATCCATATGGCTTCTTTACTGAATGCTGGGGTGAATGCTTGTGCGTCATCATGAGACATGTCATCAAAGGGACCACAAATCGTCCAGTCCGTAATGAGCCCCTTTACTGCTTTTTGTGAACGGCGAGACATACGGGCCGACTCCCCTGGGACAAACACTTTTCTCCCCATCCATCGAAGCAGGCATTCATAGAGTCGGTGGTCTGAACGGGGGTGATGTTCAAGCGATGCAAGCGTTGTATCAGCAGCGTCACGGTGACCCATGTTGTCCATTGTCCACGCTGCCATCATACACACTTCTCCAGCATCGTCGTTGAGGGCATCCTTGATGGCACCAATCGCAGGTTGCGCATCGTCTCCCAAAAGAAACAGCCCACAGATGCCCCAGTACCGAACTCCCTCATCTGGATCGCTCAGTGACTCTATAAACAGTGAGCAATGTTCTGGATTACGCGCCAACGCGCAATCGGATAAATCGAGATACGTTTCTAGTGGATAAAGGTTCGGATCCCGAACCATCTCATAAATCGTGAGATCATTCTCTTCTGCACGGCGTACTCTCATAGCCTCAGGAATCAAACCTGAATCGAATAACTCGAGTTGACGCTTCCGGAGAACAGCTCGGAGTTCTTTGATTTTGTCCTGGCGTGCGACAGTGTGAATAAGATTATGAACGTTATCAAAATCATTCACGGTGTCATACAACTCTTCGGACACCTTTGGGCGGAAAAAACGGCCTGTAATGGCATCGGTTTTCCCCTCGTGATGATGCCTATGCCAGGCCCGAGTGGCACGCATTTTGTACATGTAATTCAGTTGCTGTCCATTTGGTGCCCACGGCATGTAGTTCTTGATATACGCATACCGCTCATCACGTATCCCCCGAACCATATCACATGCTTCATCTGCACGTTCACGAAAGCTCAGGTGATAGGAACGTGGTGGCTCCACATCTGGCCCCAGAAAAATGTGCCCTTGATAGCCTTGAGGAATCTCCGCTCCGGCCAGACTCAGCCACGTCTTTGGCATGTCGACAAAACTCACAATCCGATCAACGACCATACCGGGTTTTGCTGCTGGCCACCATGACTTCCACTTCTCAGGAATCCGAACGATCAGGGGACAATGTGTACCGCTGGAATAGAGGAAACGCTTGCTTCGCGCAATCACACCACCATGATCAGAGCAGTAGACGATAATCGTGCTGTCGTACAGACCGTCTTCCTTGAGCGATTTGATGACATCCCCAACCTTGTGGTCCATAGTTGCAATTGCGTCTGCGTATCTCGCATACGTCTGACGTACATCTGGTAAATCTGGATGATAGGCATGCAACGTCATGGACTTTGGATCTGTTATCGTTGGAGTTTCTTTAGGAAACGCGCGACTTTCATGACTATCACCAATATTCCGAATCGTGAAAAACGGTTGACCTGGTTTTCGTTTATCCCAGGATCCACCTCCCTCCCATGTCTCCTTGTCATCACGCCCGCCAATGTTGTAATCCGTTTTTCCACCATTCCCAACAAAATATCCTGACTGTTTTAAGAGGTCAGGATAATAGGGGATGA
>CAXFJI010000391.1:0-2615 GCA_964003275.1 uncultured Planctomycetaceae bacterium | reverse complement strand
TTCCACTGAAACGGCTGCTGAATAACCAATCTGAGTAAGCCAGTCAATCAGTGGCTCGGGTGGTGAGCATCCTTCGCCAGGTAAGATTCGGTCGGAGTCACGTGCCATTTCTCGCGGTACATCTGCAACATCACTCAGTTGTACGTGGGAGAGATTGTCATCCGAAAGCAAAGCCAGATCCTGAAGTTTGCTCGGTCCAATCGTCCAGTGAAACCAGTCAAGGCAGAGCCCCAAGGAGGGTAAGCCGATATCGTCAATGAGTGCGATTGCAGATTGTAAATTGTTTGGAAAGCTCGCTCGCGAATCAAATTCTAACGCAAGCTGAATGTCGTAATCGGCGGCCATCTTTGTTGCGTCAGCCAAATGACGTGAAAGAGTTCCAATCCCCTGAGGTTCAACGGGAGAAAAAACGTCTCCTGAAATGATCAATAACGGAATGCCAGTTGCCTGAAGCATTTGAAGGCGAGACTTGAAATGTTTCAAATGCTCGATGCGGGCGTCTTCGGAGTCTGCAAATAGTCCACCTTGGAAAGAAGCTGCAATTACGTTGACATTGTGAGCTAGGAAAAGCTCTTTCAACGCTGAGACGCTATTGTTCGCAACATAATTCTCTGCGTGTCCAAGCCATAGTTCTACTGTGTTGCAATGTCCTGCAGCATAGTCTGCTACGATTGTTTCAATTGATGCGTTGAGGGAACAAACAGTAGAAAGAGCAGGTTGCATGGGTTGAAGGCAGTTATCTGTTAGGACAGTCGTTCTTTGAGCAGACTTACCACATCATCGATCGGGACGCGTTCTTGAGAGAGGGAATCTCGGTCACGGAGTGTCACTGTTTTATCTTTCAGAGTTTGTCCATCAACGGTAAGGCACCATGGTGTTCCAGCCTCGTCCTGACGGGCGTATCGACGTCCGACAGAACTTTTTTCATCATACATGCATGTCATATGGGGCTTCAGTTCCTTGTACAGTTCGATCGCAACCTCAGGCATGCCGTCTTTCTTTACAAGGGGAAGAACAGCAGCTTTTATCGGGGCCAACCGTGGGTGGAGTTTTAGGAAAGTCCGTTTGCGTGCATTGCCTCCATCGTCTGGAACACTGTCTTCGTGATAGGCATCACATAGAAATGCCAGTACAGCCCGATCTGCTCCTGCTGATGGCTCAATGACATGAGGAACAAATCGTTCTCGTTTGACATCGTCAAAATAAGAAAGGTCTTTGCCGCTGCCTCGATGAGTTGGTTTACCAGTAGAATCAGTTTCAACAACTAGCTGACCATCCTGACGAATGAGTTTGCCTTCCATATGGCTGCGGAGATCAAAGTCACCACGATGAGCAATGCCTTCCAGTTCGCCGAATTCTCCTTCCGCAAGAAAAGGAAACGCATATTCGATGTCTGCAGTACCAACTGAATAATGCGAAAGTTCATCGGTTCCATGCTCACGAAGTTGAAGACGACCCTCGGTCAAGCCCAGATCGAGATACCATTGCCATCGTCGGTCACGCCAATATCGATACCAGTCGCCTGAGTCACTTGGGCAACAGAAAAACTCAATCTCCATCTGCTCAAATTCTCGTGACCGAAATGTAAAGTTTCTGGGGGTTATCTCATTCCGAAAGCTTTTCCCTATTTGTCCAATGCCAAACGGTACTTTGACTCGCGAGGTATCAAGGACATTTTTGAAATTCACGAAAATGCCCTGAGCAGTTTCAGGTCGAAGAAATGCCCGGTCATCATCATCGCTCGCCAGTGCACCAATTTTTGTTTCAAACATAAGATTGAACTCACGGGGTTGTGTGAGTGTGCCGGGCTCAGATGCGTCTGGGCCAAGTGCATCATCGAGTGAAACATTGTTAGCGAGGGAAATCATGTCATTTTCCCAAACAATGTCACCAGCCTGTTTGGCCCGTAGCCCAAATCCCTTTTGTGCACGGGTTTGGAGGTGGGCAAGGGCCTCGTCTCCTGATTGATCGGTTACAACAAAAAGTTTTTTTCCTCGAAAGGAGGCCCAGCGTCCTTGGAGATGATCATAACGATAACGTTTCTTTGTCTCACGACAGTCAATCATCCAGTCATGAAAAAGATCAAAATGCCCAGAGCATTTCCAGACTTGTGGATGCATGATGATGGTGCAATCAAGTCCTACCATTTCAAAGGCGGATGGTGCTCCAGAAGGAACAGAAAGCTCGTCGTGACCTTCCAACATGTCCTTCCACCATGCATCTTTGAGATTGCGTTTTAGTGCGACCCCCAGGGGGCCATAGTCCCAGAAACCATTCAGTCCTCCATAGATCTCACTCGACTGAAAAATGAACCCTCGCCGCTTCGCAAGAGATACGATCTTATCCATTCGTTGCTGATCGTTTTGGTGATTCATGCTCTATCAGATTTCCTTTCCGTCGCGGTGTAGAGTTAATAAGTCAATTTCACTCATTAGCATAGATCAGTGTATTGCTTTCCGAATTCATTCTTGGGACTACGCTGCTGGAATCAATTGCTGCTGCAGGCATCAAGTCTCTTTCCATGCCGATTGTGATGAGGTTACGACCGCCAAGCGACATAGTTATTTTTTGAAGTAAGCTATCCTTTATTTCTGAACGCCCAGAGGTAGCTGACT
>CAXFJI010000390.1:0-2636 GCA_964003275.1 uncultured Planctomycetaceae bacterium | reverse complement strand
TAAAGTGGATGGACGGTTGTGCAAGTGCGTACAGGTTGTGCATCCACATCGACGATCGGTTTTTCTCTTTCACATTGTCCGCATCTTTATCTTGAACGACAGCCCTGTCCCGGTGCGATATGAGGCGTATGACTGGCCAGATAAAGACTCTGCGGAACCTCCCCTCATTGAACAATACACCTTTCAAAACATTCAGCTTAACATTGGATTTTCCGATGCTGAATTCACAAGAAACTACAGTCACTATAAGTTCAGGCACAAGTGAAACATGTTGCTATGGCAAGCATGTCGCTACATGAAGTCTTTCTTATTCATGCAACTACCACGATACTGAACGACTACGTCCGGCAGATTTCGTCCTCTCGAGCAGTCTTTGAAGTTCTTTCGTGACCTGCTGGCGCTCAAAGAAAAGATTCTGTGTTTCCCCAGGATCGGCATCGAGATCAAATAGTTGGCCGGAAGCATCAGGGACAGATTCTGGAACAAAAAAAGATTCGAGTTCTTTCCGACCTGTGTAGCGGTTGCCACCTGATCCTAGATGATCAAGATATTTCCATTTCCCACGTCGAATCCCCAACGCAAGACTCATTGTTTGATGCAGTGTAAAAGGACGAATGGAATGGCCTTCGTCCAACCCAAGGAGAGAGGGAAGCATATCAAAGCTATCTTCAGCAGACTTTCTCGGAAGATCGTACCCCGTGATTGAGGCACACGTTGCCATAATATCTGTGAGGCAGACCGTCTGTTCACTGGTTCGTCCTGGAGTAATTCTACCAGGCCAACGCACAATGAATGGAACACGGTGACCACCTTCCCAGTTATCGCGTTTCATACCTCGCCACGGGTGAGCCCCGTCATGATCATGATCCCGACGCATGTGAACCACACTTGTTACTTCCGGTCCATTATCACTCGTCACCAGAACGATGGTATTCTCCGCCAAACCAAGACGGTCCAGTGATTTCAATAATTCACCGATGATGTAATCCAATTCAAAAATGAAATCACCGTGTGGTCCGGCATTCGTTTTTCCTTTAAATGCATCCGCAGGAAATGAAGGGAGATGGACAGCTTGAGCCGAATGAAAGAGAAAAAAAGGTTGATCGCTTTGATTGTTCACATGATTTTCGAGGAATGCGATGCTCTTCTCTAAGAACACCATATCCACTTCCTCCAAATCAAAATTTTCTGCAAGAAGGCCAATTCGATTATCCTTTGAATAGACATGATCCGGTAATCCAGCAGCCTTACGATCAAGAAGTTTTGTTGGTGGATGTGGAATACGGTCACCCTCGATCCAGGCATACAACCAGTCTGTGGTAGGGCAGCACGCCGTACCAAAAAAATAGTCAAAACCACGATTCGTAGGGCCGTCTGGAATAGGTTGAGAAAAATCAACACACTTCACTTTGGCAACAGACTGAGGGCTTTTTGGAAATGATCCATCTGGAATATTTTTGACATCTCTCTCATGCGCAAATCCCCCACCGATCGCAGGAAAACTCATGCCAACATGCCACTTCCCAATCAACCCCGTTGAATAACCACACTCCCTTAACATTTGTGGAAGTGTGAGTTGATCTTCCTTGATGAGACATGGTCCTCCCACTCCAGTAAAGACACCACGATAGTTAATACGAAATGCCATCTGCCCAGTGAGAATGCTATATCGCGTTGGTGTACAAACCGTCGAAGGTGAGTGGGCATCCGTAAAGCGAAGACCCTCCGCAGCTAACTGATCAATGTGTGGGGTTGGGACTTTTGATGTAGGGTTGTAGCACCCCACATCGCCATAGCCGAGGTCATCGGCAAGAATCAAAAGGATATTTGGTAAGACAGCATCATCTGCCACAGACGGCACGTTCCTCAAACCAACTATGAAAACTGTCAGGACAACAGAAAAAAACGTTTTGTTCATAACGAATCCACTCATGAATCGATGGGCAACATTTGTTCTCTAAATCCGTTAGGAAATACCCACATTCAATAATACTACCTTCTGTATACTTATTCCGTGTAGTGGATTGAGCAGCGGTTGGTTGTAGCAATTCTGTTTTGCCAGATATCAATAATCCCATGGAATGATCATCATTCTTAAGCGTCAGTCTCACTCTGACTGATCTTGTCTAGAGAGGGGCAGCAATATGGCACCATCTTCTCCAAAGCATCTCTGGCACTGTCTTTCATGTTGTGCATTCACCGTTCTATTCACCTTTCTTCAAAACACATATGCTGCTCCATCCCTTCAATGGTCAACTGGTGTTGGTACAGATGGGAACGACCATGTCTTTGAAGGCATTCACTGCAGTGACAGAGGGTTCTGTATTGTTGGAAAATGCAGTGAGGCCAACGAGGCATCCATCGATGGGTTTGTGATCAAGCTCGATCCTGATGGCAGACAGGAGTGGATTTCGATTTTTGGAATACCGGATTATCACGATGAAGTACGCTGCATTGTAGAAGTATCTGATGGCTTTCTGATTGGTGGCACCTGCTCTGATACACGGCAATCTCGAGCCTGTTTGTGGAAAATCGATACTTCCGGAAATCAATTGTGGCGTAAGACGATCACTCATAACGGACATGTGACGCTTCTTCATCTCCTCGGATTAGATGACAATAAACTGACGTATTAT
>CAXFJI010000389.1:0-2653 GCA_964003275.1 uncultured Planctomycetaceae bacterium | reverse complement strand
GCCCGGACGCAGTTCGTCTCCGCGCTTCATGCTATTGAGCGTTCGCTCCTTGGCGTCAATTGCTGCATCAACCGCAGGCCACATGGACTTGTAGAGTTTCTCAACTTCAGCCTTACGCTGAGGAGACCGGACATCAAGAGAGCCCAAGCTAAACTCCTGAGCCCTCTCCGCAACAACTTTGTGATCCTGATTGCGAACGAGAGGACTACCATCAGAAGAAGTAAGAGGCTTCTGTAAAACGCCTTCCATCTCTGAGACCATCGCACCGAACGCTTCAGCAATCACAAGATTGCCATGGCTTTCGGCCTCCTTCACCTTCTTCTGGAACTCACGGCGGTCCTCTTCAGAAAGACTCATTTGTCGAGAGAACTTTTCCGTGGCAATAACAATCCCCTCAACACCCGAAGGAACTTCCAACGAGTCATTTTTTACATCTTCACCTGCACGACCAAAAATAGCATGCAACAGTTTCTCTTCTGGCGTCAGTTCGGTCTTACTTTTTGGAGAGACTTTACCAACCAGAATATCCCCTGGCCTGACATATGTTCCTATTTTGACAATGCCACTCTCATCAAGATTTTTTAGCGCACGTTCGCCAACATTAGGAATGTCCCGCGTAAACTCCTCGCGACCAAGCTTTGTGTCACGAATCTCAATGTCGTATTCCTCAATGTGAATAGAGGTATAGACGTCATCCTCAACGAGTTCCTCACTGATAATAATTGCGTCTTCAAAGTTGAAACCGTCCCAAGCCATAAACCCAACGAGAACATTCCTGCCAAGAGCAAGCTCTCCCTTGTAAGTAGCTGCTCCGTCAGCAAGAACCTCATTCTTCTCAACCTTTTGCTCAAGGGACACAATCGGTTTTTGATTTTGGCAGGTCCGCTCATTTAGTCCTTTATATTTCCGCAACGGATATACATCCGGAATGCCCGAGGCAGGCGTAACCTCGATGGAATCTGCATCGACGTATGTGACCGTCCCCTTTCGATTGGCGCGAACTAGCAAGCCAGAGTTTGCTGCAACATCCCGTTCCATACCAGTCGCAACGACCGGAGGTTCCGTGACAAGAAGCGGCACTGCCTGGCGCTGCATATTGGATCCCATAAGAGCACGATTTGCGTCATCGTGCTCAAGGAAAGGAATCAAGCCAGCAGACACGCCGACCATTTGACTAGGCGCTACGTCAATAAAACCAATCTTTTCAGCAGGCACCAGAACAAAGTCACCGCGATAGCGAGACACAATTGAATCACCTTGGAGCTTGCCATCGACAACAGGTGCGTCTGCAGGGGCAAGATAAGCATTTTGCTCTTCGTCAGCACGCAACCATACGACATCATCAGTGAGTTTGCCCTTCGAAACCTTGCGATACGGCGTCACCAAAAAGCCATACGAATCGACCCCAGAGTAGATCGCCAGACTGGAGATGAGACCGATGTTTGTTCCCTCAGGGGTTTCAATTGGGCAGATACGACCATAGTGGGAAATGTGGACATCGCGGACCTCGAAGCCAGCTCGCTTACGATTGAGGCCGCCCGGCCCCAGAGCAGAAAGACGACGCTCGTGGGTCAGCATGGAAAGAGGGTTTGTCTGATCAACAACCTGCGAAAGCTCTCCTCGACCAAAAAAGTATTCGATTGCTGCTGAGATGCTCTTAGGATTAATGAGTGTTCGAGGAGACATCTCTGTGACGTCCTTGAGACTCATCCGCTCCTGAACTGTTCGACGCAATTTCAGGAAGCCCTTTCGAAGCTCGTCACTGGCCAGTTCATCAATCGTGCGCAATCGCCGATTGCCAAGGTGGTCAATGTCATCTACTTCGGCTGCTTCCTCCCCGTCACTCAATTGCAGAATGTACGTGATGGCAGCAATCAAATCTTCTGCACGAAGAGTCATCTCCGTTTCAGGAACCTTGAGCCCAAGTTTTCGGTTGATCCGGAAGCGACCAACCCGACCAAGACGATAGCGATTTGTATCTTTAAATTTCTCCTCAAAAAGAGTAACGGCCTTATCGAGTGCTGGCGGATTGCCGGGCCGGAGTCGCTGATAAATACGAATCAGAGCATCCTGATGACTCGGGGCCACGCCGGTACGGCGACGGGATTCATCGGAGTCCTCCCGAAGGCTGTTCATGATCAGCGGGACTTTCTGCTCCTGCATCGTCTCGACAGCCTTGAGGCCCGATGTGCAGATGAGCTCAGCCTGATCGCGAGTGATTGTATTTCCAGCATCAACGATTATTTCACCTGCTCGCTCACTCCCCTTGGGGTACACAATATCATCAGCTGCGATTTTGCCCTCGAGCTTGCCAACACTGCGACCACCAGCAACCTTCTCTACTTTCGTTGGATAGAAAAGCTTCAGGATTTCTTTGTCACTGCTGAACTTCGGATCCATCGCACGCAAGAGAGTCAATGCAGAGAATTTCCCGCTTTGATCGATCCGCACCTGAAGCGTATCTTTTTTTGAAACATTTATTTCAATCCAACTGCCCCTCTCGGGAATAATGCGACAGTTGTGTGTCTTACGATCTGTGGATTCCGTGTCGGCAACAAAATCAATGCCAGGAGAACGATGCAACTGGCTAACGACAACGCGCTCAGCACCATTGATAATGAACTCACCGCCCCCAAGCATGATCGGGACGTCA
>CAXFJI010000388.1:0-2666 GCA_964003275.1 uncultured Planctomycetaceae bacterium | reverse complement strand
TCACCGCTGGTTGCTTCACTTGCAACGTTTGGCATCATTGGAGTGGGCGCTGCTGAATTGATGTTTTACCCATATTGGTGTCTTGAGAAAGGATACGGTCGCGCGATTGGCCCACGCGATTCATCTGTGGAATGGGCGGATCGAGCCAGAGGATGGATGCGAGTAATGCAACTTGATGCATGGGCTTCCATGGTTGTTTACACGGTTGTAACCGTTGCTTTCTACCTCTTGGGAGCAGCAACTCTCGGAAGACTGGGACTCTTGCCTGAAGGTGATGAGATGGTGCGATCACTTGGAGCCATGTATGCGCCAGTCTTTGGTACATGGGCTGCAAATGTTTTTTTGATGGGGGCTTTTTGTGTCTTATATTCAACTCTTTTTGCTGCAGCGGATGGCAATTCACGCATTGTTGCAGATGGACTCGTGATGGCAGGTTTCGTTCCTGACAATGAAGATGCTCGAAAAGTCTGGACGAGGAGGGTTGCGATTGTGTGGCCACTAGTTGCCCTGATTCTTGCGTTGGCTATTCGCGCTCCAGTTGCCATGGTTTTAGCAAGTGGTGTTTCACAGGCTATTATGCTGGCAGCACTAGCCGTTGCCGTGTTGGTTTTCAGGTATCGTGATGTCGATTCCCGGCTTGTACCATCTCGAGGATGGGACATTCTGTTGTGGATATCCTCAATTGGTTTTCTCGTTGTCGGCGGATGGACGCTTTGGCAAAAACTGTCTGAACTTATCTCATGATCCAAACTAGAGATCCGAGGGGTCTTCTAATTCTGCCAGAACAGGGTCATCGAGATGGACCATCCCGTCATCACATTCAAACTCATAGTCATTACCGAGAACAAATGAAAGCAGAGAGTTTTTTTCATTCTCTGAAATCTCTGCATGGAGATACCCATCAACAATCTCGACGACCGGTGCGGAATCCTGCCGTCGTTGTCTGACGTATTGCTCACACAGATTGAGTAGCTCATCCCGTTCCATGTGCCGACTCCTTTCAGGTGGAAACACATCCAATAATCACAGATGCATGCTATACGTCATTTGTGAGCAAATGGTTCAGTTTTTGGAAGAATTTGATGAAGGCTTTTTCCTGAGAGGGTGTGAGAAACCCATTGAAATAGTCAGACAGTGTGTTTTCAGGTGAAAGATGACTTATACCTCCCGAAATCACATGCAATTGCATGGCCTGAAAGGACACGGGGAGGACAGTTTAATAGCGTTTTTTTGTCTTTTTCCATATTTGCGTCTGACTTTTGTAAAGGGTTTTTTTTGAATTACACTCCGTATAATGCGTAGATCTGATTGTCCTCCGGAGAAAGTGGAATGAATCTAAGTAAATCGCTTCTTATGGCTTGTGCCATTGTTGGGATGGGACTGTTTGCAGTATCAGCTGATGCTGGGCTGTTTGGTCATTGCCATCGTGATGCGTGTTGTCCTGAACCGCCACCGGTTGAGGTGTGTGTTATGGTCTGTAACCCATGCACGGGGTGTCCTGAGCCTGTCACACTATGTGTGCCCTGTTGCTGTGCGGCTGAAGTGCCAGCAGTGTCAACACGGTGTGCAATCATTGGGCAGGGTGTCACAACTGTGACGTATTGTTGCTGTGATTTTGAGGCCAAGATTCGCTGGGATCGGTGTGGCGTTCCTAACGTCGTGCGAACCCGCGGTTGAATCAACGGACTTAAGAAACGTTGAAGGGAGCTACATGTTTTGACAGAAACATGCGGCTCCCTTTCTATTTAAGCATCACTGTTCATCGCATCAGCTAGATTGAAGGTGTCTATCAAACCATCTGGCCATTGAGAAAATATCAAGAAATATTGTTAGCCACCCATGACCTCCGCGGGGATGAATCACAATGTCTACATCGTGTCCCATGTGTTTCGCCCGGTCTTGGAACCATTCAGACTGTTCCAATGGAACAAGTGTATCGGCATCACCATGATGGATGCGGATTGGTGGAAGATCTTTCGTGATGTGATAGATAGGCGAACATGCCTCACCGATCTCTTTCCATTTTTTGATGTTTGTTGCATCTTGACCGAAGGCTGCAACGTAATTTTTTGGCGGCCCTCCATTTCCTGGATTTTCAGTGGATCTGCCAAGGTTCAAAAGATCTGTCACTGGGAAGAAAATGGCTGCCGCCTGAACATGGCTTGATACTTGGTCGCTCGGATCATCTGTAGCTGCCTGCAAGGCTCCGCCTCCCGTAGCCAGCATGAGGCTGAGATGCCCACCAGAACTCCCTCCGGTGACACCGATCCTCTGAGGATCTATGCCATACTCTGCCGCTCGATAACGAATGACGCGAGTGGCTTTATGAATATCTTTGATAATCTCCATGACCGTCGCGTCGGGCTGAGACAGATGATAGATCGGAAAAACGGTGTAACCATGCCGAAGAAGGGGAGCGACAAGCCATATTGGAAATGTTCCTGGCGGTTTTGATTTCCAACTGCCGCTTACGATTACAAGAATTCCAGCTCCATGAGCTTTCTTTGGTTGAATAATATCAAAACACAAGGATTTTTCTTGCCGCTCACCATAGCGAATGCCATTGGTTCGCTTGACCATTGGATGGCAGTACCACCATCCGATCCCGGCAGTACAGAAGGACAGTAAGAAGAGTGTGCCCGATATCACCATGAGTCGCTTGCCCC
>CAXFJI010000387.1:0-2692 GCA_964003275.1 uncultured Planctomycetaceae bacterium | reverse complement strand
TTGTATCTGTCAACATAAATAGTGTGGTTCGAGGTGACGACTGGCCGCAATGGATGGGCCCAAGACGAGATAATGTTTGGCGAGAACGAGGGATTATCACAACATTTGTAGACCATGCTCCCAAGTTGCTTTGGCGAGCGCCCATTGGTGGAGGATACGCTGGAGCGGCTGTGGCTGATGGCCGGATTTTTGTGTGTGACTATTTCCCGACGGCACCTTCAGATGACGCCAATACTCAGGCAAAGGCACCATCCGGTCGGGAACGTGTCGTTTGTTTGGAAGAAGAGACAGGGGAAATTCTTTGGGAATACGACTATCCAGTGACCTATACAATCTCATATCCATCTGGTCCGCGTTGCACTCCAACGGTACACGGTGATCGTGTGTACACACTCGGCGCAGAGGGTTCACTTATATGTTTTGAGGCATCGACGGGCAGCATACAGTGGTCGCGTGAACTCAAAGAAGATTATTCAACGAAGGCTGCTACTTGGGGGTGGGCAAGTCATCCACTTGTTGATGGTGATCGACTCATTTGCATCGTGGGAACTGATGTTGCTCATGCCGCTGCATTTGATCTCGATTCAGGTGCAGAGGTCTGGCGGACTGGCACGGCATCTGAGCAGGGGTATGTTCCTCCCTCAATCGTAACATGTGCTGGTGTCCGACAACTTGTGTTGGTGAAACCACGAGGGGTGTACGCAGTCAATCCTGAGACAGGCCAGTTATTGTGGGAAACACCGTATGACGCTGACAATGGGTCGATCATTATGGCCCCAGTGCGACTTGGCAACTATTTGTATGTTGGAGGCTTCAAGAGTAAGAACCTGCTTTTGAAAATGGATCAGAAAACGCCTGGTGTTGAGGTTGTATGGCGAAATAAACCCAAACATGGGATTTCGGCGGTCAATGTGCAGCCATTCGTTTCCGATGGTCTCATTTTTGGTTTTCATGAAAATGGTGAACTTCGAGCCATGCGTATTCCAGAGGGGGATTTTGTCTGGCAGGGAACAGGTCCCTTCGGTGGTCGTCCGAAACGTTCAGCAACCGCATTCATCACAAAACATGACAATCATTTTTTTCTCTTTGCTGAAACAGGTGATCTTGTAATCGCAAAGTTGTCTGAGATTGGCTACGAAGAAATCTCAAGAACACATCTTCTCGACCCGACAAACGTTGCATCTGGTCGAGATGTGCTTTGGTGTCCGCCGGCCTATGCCAATAAAGCAATAATTGTTCGCAATGATCAGGAGATTGTGAGATACTCACTCGCTCAGTAGCACTGCGACAGCGTGAAGTTTGCGGTTTTGGCTTAATCGCACAGCGGTAAAGCACGGTCAATGCGATCGATTGTCTTTTTTCGACCGAGAATAGCGAGGCAGTCATACAGCCCCGGACCGACAGTTTTTCCGCTTATTGCGACTCTTGTAGCATGAATAAGGTCACCAATCTTTACTCCGGCTTCATGCACGACTTGCTTTAGTGTTCTTTCAAGTTCAGAAGTCTCAAAGTTTTCCAGCTGGTCGAGGGCAACTCTAAGTGCTTCAAGTAGTGCCCTTGTCCCTTTCTTTTTTAAGCGTTTTTTCACTGCTGCTTCTTCCATGAAGGGTTGCTCAACAAGGAAGAAATCAGCGTACACCAAAATGTCTCCGGCAACCTTGAGGCGGTCCCCTGATACCTCGATGATTTTTCCGAGAAGTGAATCGGTTTCATCTGTTAAGGGAGTTTCTATGAGGCCTGCTTTTTCGAGAAAAGGCACCATGATTTGCATTTTTTCATTCGTAGAAAGCGTTGCCATATAGTGGTCTTGGACGGCCCATAGTTTCTTTGGATCAAAACCTGCTGGTGATGAATTGATTCGCCCAAGAGAAAAATGCTGAATGAGATCATCCCGAGAAAAAAACTCGGTTTTGTCGTCATATGACCAGCCCAGAAGGGCCAAGTAATTATCAATCGCCCAAGGCAAATAGCCGACAGCGCGATAGAAGTCCACGATCACGGGATTAAATGTGTCAGCCTCTGGCTTCAATCCCGTCCTTTCTGCAATCTTGAGGCCATGCTCCATAACCTGTTTGAAATCATTATTTTTGAGATATTTTGCAAGTTTTCGTTTTGAGAGTTTGGTGCGACTTCCTGGTTCGGCAACGAGTGGCAAATGCGCATACGTGGGCAGTTCATACCCAAGCGACTGTGCAATAAACGCCTGTCTTGGAGTATTTGAAAGATGTTCTTCTGCTCGAATAACGTGGCTGATTGCAAGATCGTGGTCATCGATCACATTCGCAAGATGATATAAGCAGGTTCCATCGGAACGCTGAATGACATGGTCCTGTTCTCTCTCCCAAGCAAACTCTACTCGGCCACGGACAGCATCGGTGAGTACGAGCGATCCTTCCCGAGGCATCTTTAGCCGTACAACACTCGCGCGTCCTTCGGCTAAAAATCTTTCAGCCGAAGCATCATCAAAAGAAGCAAAGCGACGGCTGTAGATAAACGGCACGCCTGCGGCTTGAGCAGCCTTTCGTTCAGCATCAAGATCCGCAGGTGTCGCAAAGTCACGATAGGCATGACCGGATTCGAGTAGTTTTTGGGCAGCATTCTGGTAGCGTCCACTTCGTTCCGACTGGAAGTAGGGCGCGTACGGTCCACCAACATCAGGCCCTTCGTCCCAGTCAATGCCAAGCCACCGCAA
>CAXFJI010000386.1:0-2697 GCA_964003275.1 uncultured Planctomycetaceae bacterium | reverse complement strand
TGCTCGCATCATTGCCAGAGGGGGCTGTTCATCTTGCATTTGCAGATCCTCCGTTCAATATCGGTTATCAATATGATTCGTACGACGATCGTCGTGCAGCGGAGGACTATCTGAAATGGTCAAAGAAATGGATGGAGATGGTTGTTCGAGCCCTTCATGAGGATGGTACGTTTTGGCTTGCCATTGGAGATGAGTATGCTGCAGAACTTAAGGTAATTGCTACGAGAGAGTTAGGCCTTACATGTCGATCATGGGTCGTTTGGTATTACACCTTTGGTGTTAACTGTCAGCAGAAATTCAGTCGCTCCCACACACACCTTTTCCATTTTGTAAAAAACCAGAAAGAGTACACATTCAACGCGGATGCGATTCGTGTGCCATCTGCTCGTGAGTTGGTGTATGGCGATAAGCGGGCAAGTTCAAAAGGTCGTTTGCCTGACGACACATGGATACTCAGGCCACAAGATCTTCCCGAGGGATTTTCTGGGGATGAAGACATGTGGTATTTTCCACGTGTGTGCGGGACGTTCAAGGAGCGTTCTGGTTGGCATGGCTGTCAAATGCCTGAGCAATTACTTGGGCGTATCATTCGAGCCTGTAGTCACGAGGAAGACCTTGTGTTGGACCCTTTTAGTGGCAGTGGTACGACGCTTGCCGTTGCAAAGAAATTGGGCAGAAGGTTTCTGGGATTCGAATTATCAGAGACGTATACTGCCCAGATAGAGGGTAGGCTTGATGGAATTTGTTTTGGAGACAAGCTCGATGGTGCTCCGGAACCACTCAAAAGTGCTCCAGCTACCAAAGATGGGAGACGGTTGTCATCCAGGACTCGTCGTCGATGAACAGAGGTGGCAAAAGTGAAGAAGGCTGTTAGAAAATGGGAGAGACGAGTCTCCTGTGCCGTGTGACTGTCAACCAATGTCCAATCCATTGTCTTTATTCAACGATTTGAAAGTATTTGAGGTGTTTTCATGAAATATGGTCTCAACCTTCTTCTCTGGACTGACTCCATGCACGACGGCATGGTTCCCGTTGTGGAGAAAATTAAAGACATGGGCTATGACGGTATCGAGATGCCAATCTTTGAGCTCGATGAAGGGACATATAAACAATGGGGTGACAGACTTGACGCAATCGGTCTTGAGCGGACTGCCGTGACAGTGCGTGGAGCGGAAGACAACCCAATTAGTCCTTCGGCAGATATCAGGGCTGCTGCTGTTGATGCAATGAAGCGAACGCTCGATTGCTGTCAGGCAGCCGGAGTGAGCACGCTCTGTGGTCCAACGCATTCAGCGATTGGTGAATTTACCGGGGCAGGTCCGACGGAAGATGAGTTCAAGTGGGGCGTGGAGACCATGCAAAAAGTAGCTGAACACGCAGCTCAAGCAGGTGTCACAATTGCAACAGAGTACCTCAATCGTTTTGAAAACTATTTTCTGACGAGTGTTGAGCAGACTGTTCGTTTTGTGAAAGCGGTAGATCATTCACATGTACGAATGATGTACGACACATTTCATGCAAATATTGAGGAGAAAAATCTCACGAGTGCGATTCAGGCTGCAGTGCCATGGACCGTGCTTGTTCACATCTCAGAAAATGATCGAAGTATCCCTGGAACTGGTCACGTGCATTGGGATGAAACATTCAATGCCCTCCATGCTGCAGGGTACGATGGCTGGATGGTTGTTGAGGCTTTTGGGCTCGCCCTGCCAAATATTGTTGCGGCTACCAAAATCTGGCGGAAAATGTTCCCGTCTGAAGATCAACTCGCAACCGAATCACTCGCATTCATGAAAAATAATGTCGAAAAACGAAGATAAATAATCTTGCGTTTTTCATGAGGACTGGTCATTGTTTCCCAAAACAATGCCTAAGAAATCTACTTCTGAAATAAAGAACACTCAGAAAGGGTTTGATGCCCCTCCTGATGACGGAGGGCTATCTATTGACCGCCTTGCACAGGCGTTTGCGGCTATGATGGGGTCGTCAGATCCCTATAGTGAGTCAGTCGATACAAAAGAGGTTGTCAGTGTTGATGCCTCTCCAGATCTTGATGAGGCATTTAAGTCACCAACGGATGATGACAGCGCATGTCGTGTCACACCGATCACCATTCTTGAGTCACTGTTATTTGTCGGTTTGCCTGGTGGGCAACCTATTACGAGTCATCAGGTGGCTCGTCTCATGCGAAGCGTTCGGCCACAAGAGGTAGACGAACTGGCCGAAGAATTACGAAAACGCTATCGAGCCAATAATTGTCCCTATGAGATTGCATCGTCGAAAGACGGTTGGGTCATGCGGTTGCGGCCAGAGTTTTTGAAATTTGGTTCTATTGTTGAGTCCCGTGCACGGCAGGTGCGGCTTGATGCAGAGTCACTTGAGGTTCTTGCCGTCGTGGCTTGGAATCAACCTGTTGCTCAAACGGCATTTGTAGCCTTGGGTTGTGATGCTCGTCCATCAACGCTTCGTGCGTTGGTTCGACGAGGGCTGATTGAACTTGTTCGTGAAGAGGGCCACGAAGAACGTTGTTACCGCACGACCCCAAAGTTTTTAGAAGTGTTTAAGGTTTCAAGTCTTGCTGAACTTCCAGCACCAGACGAGCCGCCTCGTTAGGTTTTCAAGGTGCAGCATGCTGAGCAGCCCATCTTAATGCTGCATCTCGATCAGTGATTTCTCCATCGAGTTGTTTGTTGCGGA
>CAXFJI010000385.1:0-2698 GCA_964003275.1 uncultured Planctomycetaceae bacterium | reverse complement strand
TGCCTGATCAAAGCGTTTTCCAAGAGCAGTTGTTGGTGCAAACGAAGAACCATTATCACCAGAAAAAACAATGAGGGTGTTCTCGGCGATTCCTTTTTCCTGCAACAGTTGCACAAGCCTTCCTACATCTGAATCAAGGCGGGTGACCATCGCAGCATAATTTTTTTCCTTCTCACTCCATGGTTTGTCTTGGTAGATGCCCTGATCGTCAATCTCAAAACGACCATGCGGCAGCGTGATGGCGTAAAACAGGAAAAACGGCTTGTCGGCATGGGCATCAACCCAATGGAGAACATCTTGTTCTATTCGTTCCTGTGCATAGATTTTTCTGCCCATCTTATTTTCAGGAAGTTCGACACGCTTTGCATCGTCATAGAGATATGGCGGAAAATAACTATGCGCATGACGCTGGCAGTTGTAGCCAAAAAAATGATCCACTCCGTTTGCAAAAGGACTCCCTGTTGTGTCAAACATGCCCATCCCCCACTTACCCATAGTCGCCGTCTGATAACCGGCCCCTTTGAGAACGGTGCCAACCGTAACCAAACCCTCCGGAAGTGGCTTTTGACCCTCTGGTTGAATTTCTCGATTTCCACGAATAGGGCAGTGTCCCGAATGCAGGCCCGTAAAAAAAGAACTGCGTGCGGGCGCACAAACACTTGTTCCCGTATATGCAGATAAGTATCGAGTGCCTTCGGCACACAGACGATCAAGATTTGGAGTCTGAATCAATTTCTGCCCATAAGCACCAACATCCCCCTGCGCAATATCATCCGAAAGGATGAAGATGAGGTTTGGTTGATTCTGCGCAAAAAGAATGGAAGAAATCATTCCAATAAGAGCCGCGAGAAAGAGACTGCACTGGCGAAACACGCAACGATCGTTCATGAAAAACTCCTCAAGAAACATCCTTCTGACACAGACAACCTGTTTTGATACATGAGCATGCGAATTCTATAAAACTTCTTTTCTATTTGCTGAACCGATCCAAAAACGTGTACAGTCTTATTGCTGCACATGTCTCATCGTACATTGTTGGGCCACCAACCACACTCATAATGGCTCTGTGATACATTTTTCACTTCGTGCATTTGGAGCACCTGCATGTTATTCATCACTTTGAAGTACTTCGCAATAGCCATCACTGCGTTTGTTATCACCATCCTCCACAATCGTGCACCGGCAGAGAATCCCCCAAATGTCATCCTTGTCATGGCAGATGATCTTGGTATCGGTGATCTCTCTGCAACCAACACGCAATGTAAAATCAAAACACCTCGCCTACAGCAGATGGCTGATGAAGGCATCACGTTCCTAGATGCACATACACCAAGTTCCGTCTGTACACCGACTCGATATGGTCTACTCACAGGCAGGTATAACTGGCGATCAAGATTGGCAAAAGGTGTGCTCAGCGGAACAAGTGAGCATCTCATACCGGCCGATCGTCCAACGCTTGGACACCTCATGAAGGCTGCTGGCTATCACACCGCCATGATTGGGAAGTGGCACCTTGGATGGGATTGGCATAAGAATGGAAAAACCATTGACTTTTCAAAGCCTGTTAAAAATGGACCAGACATCAATGGCTTCGACTCCTATTACGGTCATTGCGGATCACTCGACATGCCTCCCTACGTGTGGGTAGACACCGGAAACATTACTGCCGCTCCAGATCGTGAGGAAGGTGTTACCTCACAAGAAGATCGGTATGGCTGGTATCGAAAAGGACCCATTGGCTCTGATTTCCATATTCCGCAGGTTCTCCCGCATCTGTTTGAAAAAGCACGTACGTACGTCAAATCTCGAACCGAAGCAGCCCGATCCGGAACACCTTTTTTTCTGTACCTACCACTCCCGGCTCCTCACACGCCAATTGTTCCGCTTCCGCCTTTCAAGGATGCCAGCGGCCTGAACCCATATGCCGACTTTGTCATGCAGGTCGACGCTCTCATGGGGAGCCTTCTGGACTGCGTTAAAGATGCTGAGCTAGATGAGAATACGCTCGTCATTTTTACAAGCGACAACGGTTGTTCACCCCAGGCAAACTTCGAACTTCTTGAAGAGCATGGACATGATCCCAGTGGAATCTATCGTGGGCACAAGGCTGATATTTATGAAGGAGGCCATCGCGTGCCACTGATCATCCGCTGGCCTGGCAGAATTCAAGCCGGAACACAATCTCGTGCACTTGCCTGTTTGACTGACATCTATGCCACACTTTCTGATGTGACAGGACAGGAAAGAAAACCACGTGGTGGTGAAGATGGATTTAGCCTGATGCCAGTCTTCCATGGCGCAAAGACTTCAGATCGAGACGTCCTGATCAGTCATTCCATCGGCGGCTCTTTCGCTGTTCGGCAGGGTGACTGGAAGCTCTGCTTATGTCGTGGGAGTGGTGGATGGAGTTCACCAAAAGAAAACATTGCAAAACAGGAAGGCCTTCCTCCCTTACAACTCTACAATCTTGCAGATGATCCTTCTGAGGTGATCAACCTTGCAGCCAAACATCCACACCACGTCGATCGACTCTTGCTGCTCCTCGATGAGCAGGTCAACGCTGGTCGATGCACACCCGGCCAGCAACTTCCCAACGATCGAACTATTTCATTTTTACCGGCAGGAGTCACTCTGCCATCAGACGCACGATAGATGAACGTGAATAGAACCTTTGGGGATTTTTCGATGCATTGCCTGC
>CAXFJI010000384.1:0-2701 GCA_964003275.1 uncultured Planctomycetaceae bacterium | reverse complement strand
TGTAAAACTGATGGGTCGTCACTCCGGCTTTATTGCATGCTACGCATCCCTTGCGGAACCAGATGCCAATTACGTGCTGATCCCCGAAGTGCCCTTTATCCTCGAAGGCCCAGATGGCCTCCTTGAGCATCTTCTCCAGCGAGTCAAGCGACGCGGACACGCGCTAGTGGTAGTTGCAGAAGGTGCTGGCCAAGATCTACTTTCCATGCGAGGAGATGGCGCTTCAATCGGTGTAGATGCCTCAGGAAATCAAAAACTCGCTGACATTGGCCGCTTTCTTCGACATCGAATCCGGGATCATTTCAAGGCAGCCCATACAGAAGTCAATCTCAAGTATATTGATCCGAGTTATATGATTCGGAGTGTGCCAGCAAACCCCCACGATAGCGTGTACTGTTTGAGGCTTGCTCAAAACGCGGTTCATGCTGCATTGGCTGGTCGAACACAGATGGTTGTTGGACGCTGGCATGGTCGCTATGTCCATATACCCATGCCGTTGGCTGTAAGCCAACGGAATCAGGTCGCCCCTGACGGCGATCTCTGGCTGGCTGTCCTTGAAGCAACCGGGCAGCCACATTCCTTTGGATAACGACTGTTTTTACCACCACACTTTTTTACCACGACACTGTAGAGGAAGCGTACAATTCACAGAGTCTTTGTGCGTTAGGCACTCGTTGAGAGGTTGGACACACCATGCACTATCTGCTGCAAAATCAAACATGGCTCCACCCGCATGCCAATTATGTCGCCTGGTTTTGCCTGGCTGTCTCATTACATACAACCATTGTGCACGGCTCACCTTTTGACGAGCAGATTCAGCCCTTCTTGAAAGCGTACTGTTTTGATTGCCATGAAGGTGATCAAGCTGAGGCCGGAATTACTTTGAATACCTATATGGAATCAGATGCAAAAACGATCAATCGTGATGCGTGGCTCCGTGTACTTCGCCAGGTTGAAGGCAAAGCGATGCCTCCAGCCGATGCTGATCAACCAACAGAAGACGAAATTGAGACACTCCTTGCATGGATTCAAGACTTTGCGCTAAAACCAGACTGCTCAGGAGAAGAGCGACCAGGCCGAGTAACGATTCGACGATTGAATCGTGAAGAATACAACAATACTGTTCAGGATCTCTTTCAGATTACCATCCGTCCTGCAGATGTATTTCCCTCCGATGACATTGGCTTTGGTTTTGATACTGTTGGAGATGTTCTGACCATCCCTCCTGTACTCCTTGAACGATACATTGATGCAGCGGACCAGGTTGCACGTGCAGCCATCGCGAGTACTGACATTGATGCGTCACCACGCATCCCCCTGCCGGGCGGCGTACTCGCATCTCGGGGAGATATCGACCGTGACTTCACGATCGACAAGAAAGGACAATACGTCATCCGGATTACTGCCTGGGGCGATCAAGCAGGGCCGGAGCCTCCGTTAATGACCATTTCACTCGATGGACGTCAAAAACGAAAAACGGATGTGCCAAATGAACGAGGGTCGCCTGTTGATCATGAAATCCGCACCCAGCTTGATGCTGGCACCCATACCGTCCGAGTGAACTTCAGTAATGATTTTTACGACAAGTCACTCAAAAAAAATCGAGACCGTAATCTTCACGTTGGAAGCATAAGCATTCATGGTCCTATTGGTGTTCTCCCTGAACAGGTTCCACTTTTTCACTCACATTTTTTTGAGGAGCCCATTCCTGCATCGGCTGATGAGCATGAACAAGCTGATATGTTCAAGAAACTCATAAAGCCTTTTGCGTCCCGCGCCTTTCGTCGGTGGGCCACAGAAGATGAATTAGAGGAGCTTGCGATTGTTTTTCTCGCTGCACGAGATCGTGGAGAGACAATCGAACGGGCAGCACAAATGTCGATTGCAGCCATGCTTGTTTCACCATCATTTCTCTTTCGAATTGAAGAAAGTGCAGCACCCGGCCAGATTCGTTCTCTTAACGATTTTGAGATTGCTTCCCGCCTGTCTTATTTTCTGTGGAGTAGTTTACCAGACGACACGCTTTTTCGAGCTGCTGTCCGAGGTGAGTTGCATACAACAGAGCAAATCATTAGTCAGGCCCTCCGCATGCTTCAAAGCCCAAAAGTCAATGCGCTTGCAAAGAACTTTGCAGGACAATGGCTTGGCCTTCGAACACTCGATGAGCGGACCCCAGACCTCAAGCGATTTCCATCGTTTGACTCAGATCTTCGGACAGCAATGACACAAGAGACTGAATTGTTTTTTCAGCATATTGTGCAGAACGATCGAAGCATTATGGATTGTCTCACGGCAGATTACACATTTGTTAATGAGACCCTTGCAAGACATTACAACATGTCTGGTATTGATGGAACGTCCTTCCAGAAAACGTCTCTTGATTCGAGTCAACGTGGTGGCCTGCTCGGACATGCAAGTATTCTTACTGTGACCAGCAATCCCACACGGACAAGCCCGGTAAAACGAGGCAAATGGATCTTGGAAAATTTGTTTAATGCCCCACCACCCGAACCTCCACCAGACGTACCGCAATTAGCAGAAGCAAATGATGGCCCTATGACGGGTACACTTCGACAAATGATGGAACAGCATCGAGCAGATCCAAACTGTGCATCATGTCATAAACTTATGGATCCCCTCGGCTTTGGATTAGAAAACTATAATGCTATTGGAGCATGGCGGGAGACCGACGAAGACCTTG
>CAXFJI010000383.1:0-2708 GCA_964003275.1 uncultured Planctomycetaceae bacterium | reverse complement strand
CTGGGGACGTAAACAAGACGCAGCATTTGAGCAGCCGGTCGGGAACAGCCCAAAACAACGTCACCATGTACGTTTTTGGCAATCACACAAAGTTGATTCAAACTCCAAGCCACTTTGGTTGGGAGCTGCCACCTATGATGAACGCGTCGAACTCAGTCGCACGACTGGTAGAATTACCCACAAGATCGCTCCTAACATTGACCAGGAACGGAATAAATTGGTCAACGATGCCATCGCAGCGGGAAAGCTTGATGGTTATTACTGGGTGGAACAGTTTCACCGACTTGCCGAGGGAAAAAACGGTGGGGGGGATCCCTATTTTACAGACAGACGGCTTGCTGTCGGAGTGATCGATATTCGACGATAGCCGAGAACACATCTGCAATGAGTTCTGTGTCTTATCGCTGTCGGCCAAAGTCTGGGCGTCTTCCGTCAGCATCAATAATCCGCCAGATTCCACTCTTCTTTTGAAGCAGCACACGGATATCAGCAAGCATATCCTGAGGCATGTGGCTTTTGCTACTGGAGGTGGCCACTCGTACAACAATGTCCACAATCGCAGAAGGAGGTTCGTTTGCATCATCAACAGCCACATCGCAGTACGTAATGAGAACCCGTTCTGGCTGTGTTTGCTCGATTACTTTCTCAATGTCCTCTCTCAGTTGATAAAGATGAGGATCAAGAACTGCAAAAACGGCCTCATACTCTTGTCTCTCCACTGCTCGTGCAAGCCTTGGAAAGAGTGCCTGAAGATGTTCTCGATCTGTTTCGACCACATAATCGAGTACAGCAACACCACCTGCTCCCGCACACACAAGGATCGACAGTCCAAGAAGAAACGTCTGTTGAGTCTGCATCCAAAGATAGAAGAAAAAAATACCTCCGAGCAGACATATGACGACCAGTGGCCAAGAAGATTCGTATAGCATTTCATCCGGATTTCAAAAAAAGGCCAACACCCACCACAGTGCTATCACAAGACAGAGAATTGCTGTGGCCACCACCCATGTGGGTTTTGCCGCACGTGCAAAATCTTCCGCCGAGAGGTATTGCTCGCAGTAGGGACATCTCGGAGTATCTTCCAGGATGTCGCGTTTGCAGAACGGACATGGCACGGTCGGCTCATCTCCAGAATCCTCACCATATGAATCGTCGTCTTCATCCCATTCGTCATCATAAATCGTCATGACATACCCTTGCCCTGCTGACCAAAATGGCTTCCATCAACAAGACTACCGCCTTAGTCCTCTTGGCTTTGCTTATCCTGGAGTTCCGAAAGTGCATTCGACGCAGCCCGTTGTTCGGCTTCTTTTTTGTTTCTCCCCCAAGCTGGAGAAAACGTTTTCCCAGCAATGACCGCAACAACACGAAACGATTTACTGTGATCTGGTCCGGTTTCATCGATCACTTCATACGTCGGGGTCACTCCAAAGTCACGTTGCGCCAATTGCTGCAACATTGATTTATGATTCGACCCTTGTTCTCCTGAAGCAACCTTATCAATCTCTGGCTCAAGGAACCCTGTCACCATTTTCCGAACCGGCTCTAATCCACCATCGAGATAAATAGCTGCAACAAGTGATTCAAAAAGATCAGAAAGAACGGACGAGGGCATTGTCCGAGTGACTGACAACCCCTTACCGACAATAAGAAAATCAATGAGCTGCAGTTGTTCACTTATTTTGCTGCAGGTTTCCCGACTGACAACGACAGACTTGATACGAGTCAGGTCACCCTCAAGTGAGTCCGGAAAGAGCTTGTAGAGCATTTCACACACAATAAAACCAAGGATAGAATCCCCAAGAAACTCCAGTCGCTCATTGGAGGCAAGACGATGATCTGCACCAGAGGCATGCGTCAAAGCAGCTACGAGAAGGGCGGGATCACGAAATTCATACCCCAGCCTTTGCTGGCACTCTGCGATGTTGATCGTAAAATCGTGCACGGAACACACTTCCTTTCCGCCTGGACGACCGCTCAACCTCATAAAAATAAGGGGGTCGAGACCCAGCCGTCAACAATCGGGAGTTCGTACCGAACACTCTCCCGACCAGTCACGTACAATGAATATTCCCTATGAATGAAGCAAGTCCTGACCAGCCTCTTGGCTGGTCTGCGCCTGTTTCCCCGGTATGGACACCGGCCATCCCGCATCAAGGGAGAGTATGACTATGATATTGCTGTCGGCCACCAGAGGCCGCTAATTATTTTGCAGGAGGTGTTTTCCCTATGAACAGAACGTCTTTTTGCCCGTTTGTGAAAATTGCAGCAGCGATGCTCATCGCTGCATCTTTGACATGCCCTTCCGTGTTGGCTGATGATTCTGTCGACGCAGTCAAACAGGCCAACGCGCTATCAAACGCGTTCCGTCAGGCTTCGGAAAAAGCAACGCCAAGTGTGGTGGTTGTCCGAAGTGAAACCAAGCCAAAACCGCAGAATCGTTCACGGAATCCTCAAAGAGGTGGTGAGAACCCTTTTCGCGGGACCCCATTTGAAGAATTCTTTCCTGATGGATTTGACATGCAACCAGGTCCTCGAAGCGGTCCTCGCTCCGGGGTCGGCTCTGGCGTGATTGTGGACCAGTCAGGCATTGTGCTTACCAACAACCATGTCGTCGAAGGCGCCGATGTTGTGACCGTTGAACTTTCTGATGGAAGAGAGTTCAAAGCTCGTGAAATCAAAACCGATCCAGACAGTGACCTAGCTGT
>CAXFJI010000382.1:0-2720 GCA_964003275.1 uncultured Planctomycetaceae bacterium | reverse complement strand
TGTGTCACACTCAACCGTCATACATCGTATGACAGTCATTATTTCGTTGTGGTGCTACCTTGGGAATGTTTTGGCGTGTAGGGGCAATTCTGGCACCCATTCCCACAGCATGCCTTCCTGGAAAGTAAAAACTCTTTGCTCAATGGTTGTGTCATTCAAAAAAAACGCTCAGCCGCCATCGTGATGAAATCCCAACTCTCACAGAAAGTTGCCGTCCTGGAGGATACATGCTGACTGGATGCGTTGTGAATAGCGTTGCCTCCAATGATCGAAATAATGGTAACGCTTTATTTGCTGACTTACCGAGAGGTACCTGATTCGATCTTATTTGGGTCAAAAAGCATGATGTTGGCGAAGGTAGAGCAATTCAGCTAGATTTTAGAAAGGTCGTTTTTCTCGTCGAACCGGAGTGTTTTAGGTCAAACTGGTTCGCGAAAACGAATCGATTATGCTTGAGAGAGTAATGGTGTCGTTAGTTTCGACATCCCGTCTGCCCACGTCGGAATACGTGGTGCGATAGTGTGTGTTCAATACGTATGCGTCCTACACTCATTCGATTCTTAACGTACACGGTGATCGCTTCAGTTGTGATGCCAAGTGTCATTGGCGTCCTTTTGGGGCTAGGAGCGCTTTTGGCATCGCTTGGAGATGATAACGTAGCTCTTATGTGTCGTTATGGAGCGCTTTTAACCGGGGTGGTATGGCTGCTTTCTGTGATTGCGACAGCTATCACTGCTGGTGTTGTTGCAATCGAGGCTACAAATCGCACAGAGAAGATCGATCACATGAAAAATACAGATCAGCGAGTCGATTTTAGGAGGGAGTGACATATGCTTTCCCGTTGGAGGTTGAGACAGCTGCTTTCATGGTCTTTGAGTGTTTTCAGGCAAGACGTTTTTGTTTTCGTTGTAACGATACTGAATGTTTTTTTCCTGCCTGTCTCAACTAATGCGGCTACTCCGAGAGAGATAAAATCATCTATTGATTTGGCAGAAGATGCTCTCGAAGCAGGGAATTCGAGCGAGGCTGTGCCTCATCTCAAAGAAGCTATTCGTGGACTAGAGGAAGCGATTCCAGCCTCTCGCATCCCAGTGAATCTCCGTTTGCTCGCTCGTCGATGTTCAGCAATTCGAGAAAAAATTGAGTTGGATGGGATAAACGTTTCAGAAATTATTGTGCCATCAACAACTGGATCACCAAGTCGCGCTTCAATGTCGAAGTCAGGAGAGCCCAAGAGTTCCGCTACACAACAGATGAATTCTTCAGAGATAAGCTTTTCAAAACAAATTGCACCCATTCTGGTGCGTTCGTGTGGAAGTTGTCACATCGGAGGGAAGAAAGGTGAATTCTATATGCCGACGTTTGCGGCCTTGGCTCAATCGGGGGTTGTACAGCCAGGAGTTGGTCAGGCAAGTCGAATTGTTGAAGTCATAGCAAGTGGTGATATGCCACGAGGTAACCGTAAGGTAGGAGCCGATGAACTCACGATGCTTATTGAATGGATTGACAAAGGGGCAAAATATGATGGAGGTGATCCAACACTCCCTCTGACAGCCATCGCTGGAAAAGTTCCCGCCAACATTGCAAAGAATACTAAAAAAACAGATATCGAGGTGGCAGAATTGAAGCCTGGGGAAACATCCTTTGCGATCGATATAGCACCCGTGTTGATCGATTCGTGTTTGGCGTGCCATGGGGGTTTTGAAACAGAGGCAGGGATGAGCATGGCCACTTTTACAAGACTTCTTCGAGGAGGTGGAAGTGGGGTCGCGGTCGTGCCCGGAGACGCTGCAGATAGTCTCCTCGTCAAAAAAATACGAGGTGTGGATATCGACGGTCAACGCATGCCCCTTGGCAAAGAACCATTGTCGAAAGATGTTATCGATAAAATTGTTAAGTGGATTGATGAAGGGGCAAGACTTGATATTGCAGGAGCTGGAGGAGATATTCGAACCATTGCTGCGAATGGTCGTTCGAAGAGCTTGTCCAATGAAGAGTTGAGAAGTGTTCGTCAAGACGCAGCTAGTAAGTATTGGCGCAGATTTCTTCCAGATGAAAGCCCGCAGCGCGTCACTGTTGGAGATGTCTGCATCATTGGAAATCTTACAGAAGCTCGTGCAGAGGCTTTGGCGGCGTTGGCTGATGGTGCGTGGCAGGACCTAGAACACTATTTTAGGACGCAAAAAAGTTCATCAGATCGAAATGGACTCCTAAAAGGTGGTGTTGTCATCTATGGATTTGATAAGGCATATGACTTTTCCGAGTTTTGGTTGGTAGCAAATGGTACCGAACGCCCTCGTGGCATGACCTCATCTGCCGGTGTTCAGGGTGATGTTGTTTATGCGGCGATAATCGCACCTGATTCGTTGCTCAACGAAAGTGATCTGAGCAAAAGTGATACGGCTTTTGGAATCGTTGAACAACTAGCCAGAGTCATTTTTTTAGTGAATGGCGCACCAGAATGGTTTGCAGAGGGGGCTGGGCATTCCATTGCAATAGATCTTGTATCACGCGCTCCGATAGCTCGAGAGACCCGTAGTAGTTTGCCTGAAGCACTTAAGAAAGTTTCGTCATGTAATGATTTCTTGAGTGGTCGTGTAGATGTGCAGTCTGTCGCGATTATTGCGTCGGTTTTCCTTGATCGACTGGGCGCATCTGAGGCAAAACTCGGGAAAGTACTTTCATTATTAGGGGAAGGCGAAGGCTTCGAAGAAGCCTTT
>CAXFJI010000381.1:0-2772 GCA_964003275.1 uncultured Planctomycetaceae bacterium | reverse complement strand
TCATGCTTTTGATTGATGAGCGGCCTGAAGAAGTAACAGACATGGAGCGGCAGGTTAAGGGGCCATCCTGTGAAGTCATTAGTTCGACATTTGATGAAAACGCCAGTCGTCATGTACAGGTGGCAGATATGGTCTTGGAGAAGGCCAAGAGGCTCGTTGAGTATGGACGGGATGTAGTTATCTTTCTGGATTCCATCACACGACTTGCAAGAGCATGGAACTCTGAGGTGCCCAACTCAGGAAAAATCCTGTCGGGGGGTGTTGATTCGAATGCTCTCCAGCGGCCGAAGAGATTTTTTGGAAGTGCACGAAAAATGGAAGAGGGAGGGTCGCTTACCATTATTGCGACTGCCCTCGTCGATACAGGCAGTAAAATGGATGATGTTATCTTTGAGGAATTCAAGGGAACGGGTAACAATGAGATCATGCTCGATCGTCGGCTGGTCGATAAAAGGATCTTTCCCGCGATTGACATCAATCGATCAGGAACTCGGCGTGAGGAGATGTTGCTTGGTGCAGATGAGTATAAAAGGGTGACTGTCTTGAGGCGGGCTCTCAGTGATAAAAATCCAGTGGATGCGATGGAATTACTTATTAATCGATTGTCAAAAACTTCAACGAATCAAGAGTTTCTCGCGAACCTGAAGACAACATGACGACAGTGGCGATATCACATGTACCAAATGAGTTTGCGTCAGGCATTTCAAAGTTGCCAGCGGATGTACGTATAGCGATTGTCGTATCTCGATATAATGATTCCATCACTCGCCGTCTTTTTGATGGGGCTGTGCATGCACTTACGAAAGCTGGGATTGCTCACAGTGCATTGGATGTAGCGTGGGTGCCAGGTGCCTTTGAGTTGACGCTTGCTGCTGACCAGCTCGCAGCTTCTGCTCGTTACCATGCGATTCTGTGTCTGGGTGCTGTGATCAAGGGTGAGACTTCCCATGATCACCATATTGCGTCGGCAGTAGCTACTGGAATAGAACAAATTGGACGAACCCGTGGGCTGCCGGTTCTTTTTGGTCTACTGACGTGTGAGACGCTCGCGCAAGCTTTAGCACGGGCATCTGGGTCTATCGAGGACGGGTTTGCCGGTAATAAGGGTGTTGAATGTGCTACGGCAGCAATGGAGATGATTTCCCTGCTGAATAGTTTTCGGGAAGCGGTACCGTCATCATGAGCCTACGCTCCCGATCCCGTGAGATTGCGATGCAGGCGCTGTACCAGTTAGAAGCGCAGCCATTGCTTGATCCCACCGACATTGAAAACTTCCTAAAAAGAAGATTGCATCAGCCAGTTTTTGTTGATTTTGCAAAAGAACTTGTGGTGGGAGTGCAGAACAATCTCTCGGAGATTGATCGAGAACTGGCAGATTTAGCTAAGAATTGGCGGGTGGAGCGAATGGCAGCGACGGATCGAGCAATTCTCAGAATGGCAGTATATGAAATTGGCTTTATGGATACGCCTCGAGCAGTCGTTGCCGATGAGGCGATTGAACTGTCAAAGCGGTACGGTGCGGCGTCGTCAAGTAGATTTGTAGCTGGTATCGTCGGACATCTCGTGAAGCACCCAATGAAGAAAGATCAAGATGCCGTTGGGCGGTCAAAAGAAAAGGAGTAAGAATGGCCAGTTTTTTTCAGCGGCTGAAAGCCGGACTTTCCAAAACATCGCAGGTTCTTCAGACGGATGTTCGAGACTTATTCAAACGTGAAGGTCGATTGGTCGACGAAGACTTTCTCGAAGAATTGAGGGCTGCTTTAGTCCGTACGGACATGGGCCCTGCTGCAGCAGAGGCCATTGTTCAAGATGTACAAGAGCGTCTACGTGCCCGTGTCGTTGATCCGCAGATTGTTGTGGACTCCATTCGAAGAGAATTGCTTAATCGTCTTGAAGCAACAGCTGCTCCAGTTTCTTCTGCCTCAACAGGACCCACTGTGATTTTGGTGACAGGCGTGAATGGATCCGGGAAAACAACCTCAATTGCAAAACTCGCACAACATTTTGTTGGGGATGGAAAGCGAGTGGTACTTGGGGCAGGGGATACGTTTCGGGCAGCCGCTGTTGAGCAACTCGCGATGTGGGCTGATCGGATTCACGCAGATATCGTCCGTGGTGAACCAGGCAGTGATCCGGCAAGCGTCGCTCATCGCGCTGTTGCTCGGGCAATCGAGGGTGGTTTTGATGTCTGTATTGTTGACACTGCGGGACGTCTTCAGACGCAATCGAATCTCATGCAGGAACTTGGGAAAATTCGTCGAGTAATTACAAAACAAATTGAGGATGCCCCGCATGAAACCCTTCTTGTGATCGATGCGACGGCTGGCCAAAATGCCCTTTCACAGGCAAAAGGCTTTAAGGAGGCAGCTGGTTGCACAGGCATTGTTCTCGCAAAACTTGACGGATCAGCTCGTGGTGGTGTCATCGTTCCTGTTACCGAGCAATTTGGTTTGCCGGTCAAACTGGTTGGTATTGGCGAGGGGGCTGCAGACATGCAGGTATTCGATCCTCCGCAGTTCGTGGAAGCTCTGGTAGCCGACCTTTTTGATGCGTCTGGGCACTAGCCTTTCTCTAATCCGTACAGATTGACATCGTTTTGTTGCGATTGCTCAGACTTTTCCGGCAATCGCATGGCCCTTTGTAAATTCAGGCCGGCATGTCGAAAGAACCATGTGTGTGGGTCAACAAATGCAATTATTACGGCGGAAAGTAAAAAAGCATTTGAGCCCGGGGATCGGTTGACTAATTGGGGTGACTACGGTGGTCGTAGTT
>CAXFJI010000380.1:0-2778 GCA_964003275.1 uncultured Planctomycetaceae bacterium | reverse complement strand
GGACCGAGGTCAGATTATTCGAGATATCAACGTTGGGACTGAACTGGCTGGAGGCACCATTGAAGGCCTGGCGCCCGACGCATGGTTTGAACTCCAGTTCAAAGATGGTTCGACCATAACGCTCTCTGGGGCATCGTTGCTGACATTTGCGGATATGGGACAGAAAAAAGTGAGACTCCGTGAAGGACGTTTTTCTGCCAATATCAAGCCACAACCGGTTGGGAAGCCAATGTTGATTTATACGCGTTCAGCGGTGTTGAAGGTTCTGGGCACTCAATTTGATGTTGAAGCCGACCTGGCTTCGACGGTGCTTACCGTGAGTAAAGGAGAGGTGAACCTCAGAAGGTTCAGTGATGATAGTGAAGTCAACGTTTCTTCTGAGTATCGGGTCACAACAGATACAGATGGTGCGATGATGCCTGTTCGCATCCCAGGCTCTGTTCACTCGTGGAAGAGTCATCTCCATGTGAAACAGACAAACTATGGCAAATGGCGGCCAGCGAGATCGCAGCAAGCGGCATCATTGAAAGCTATTCCACTCATTCCTCCAAAGAATCCAGAGGCAAAGTTATATCTGGCTGGTTTTTCACTTGAACGGGGAGATAGTCCACCAGTTATTTTGTTGCCTGGCTCCACCGTTGTCGTACGAGGGCGTTTGGCTTCGCAGGCGCGTGTGCATTTCGGCATTCGAGTGATGTATCCCAACGGTGAATTTGCAGGCATGTTTCGAGGCGATCTCAGTGAGAAACAGCCGTTGTCCGTACACGATGACAGTGGTCTTTTTGAGGAGGTCTACAGTCTTCAAAACTTTACCATTGATCCAGTGGTACGTGACCAGAAGAGTGAATTGGCGACCAAGCCAGATAATCTCATATTGGATGGAGTATGGGCTTTCACGAATACAGGCGGCCCATCAGGACTGGAAATTATCGAAGTTGAAGTGATCCCCCCACAGGTTCAGGAGTCAAAGCAATGAAACAATCAACACATGTCAAACGCTGCGTGCCATGGGGCATGCAAAACAGACACGCATTGGTTTCTGAACATTCAATACATGTGAAAGGCTTTACGCTCGTTGAGCTTCTTGTGGTGATTGCGATTATCGGAGTTCTTATTGGTCTTCTTCTGCCAGCTGTTCAGAGTGCCCGAGAGTCGGCGCGTGCTCTTACCTGCAAAGGAAACCTCAAGCAGATCGGCATTGCACTTCATAATTATCATGATGCGAATCGTGCATTTCCAGCGTTTTTTACGAGCACGAGCGGAGGAAATGACAATAGAATTGCGGACATGAATGGAAAAGGTGCGAACTGGTGTGTACGTATCCTTCCGTTCCTTGAAGAGTCTGCCGTTTTTGATCAATGGGATCTGAAAAAACCTCCACATCAGAATGCACAGCGATCAACAAAAATCAAAATGTTTTTATGTCCCTCAGACGCAAGTGCAGATGCTGAACTATGTGCGTATGCCGGGGGAGGATGGGCCAGAGGAAACTACGGTCTCAATGTTTCACCATGTAAGCATGGGTGTACGGACAGTGGTCAGGATGGTGGTGTTGGGGCGGTTAATAAACAGGTGCAGATACGAGAAATTTCTGATGGGACCTCGCACACCGTCATGGTGAATGAACTCCGCGCGGGACTCAATCCCCAAGATTTACGCGGGTCATGGGCGATGCCGGGGCTTGGGGCTGGAACGGCGGCTATGTACAACGATGCCAGTCGACCAAACAGCAGGCAGCCATACTCAGACGACATGGAAAACTGTGCTGCATCAGGTTCTCTGGGAGTGCCTCCGATGGGTTGTTACGACAGTACATCGACCGGTCAGATGACGTCAAGGAGTCAGCATCCAGGTGGCACGCAGTTTCTGATGGCAGATGGTTCAACCAGGTATGTCTCACAAAGTATTGACTTCAAGGGTGGACAAAATGACTGCGGACCAGTCGAACAACGTGGCGTTTGGCAGCGGCTTCACACTCGAAATGGTGGAGAAGTCGTGAGTAGTGATTTCTAAAATATGATGACATGCAGCATATAACGACGATCCCACTCTGCTTAGTAGTAGCGCTTGTTGTGACGACGGGCTGTTCGCGTCAGTCACCGGGTCTGGCTGCCATCAACGCACAGCTGTCCTCTGAGCAGAAAGCTGTTGGTGCTGCCGTAGAGAATTCCATCGGTATGATTCTTGTACCAATTCCACAAGGAATGTTTCAGATGGGGTCCAAGCAGAAGGATCGTAAAAAGTGGTTTAATCTTGGCGAAGAATTTCCACAGCATCGTGTTGAAATCACAGACAACTTTCTGATAGGTGTTTCAGAGGTGACACAGGCACAATATTTCAGATTGATGGGAGAAAAACCCTGGGAGAAGAAGCCGCTTGTTGGTGTGTCTCCAGATGCACCGGCCTCATACATTTCATTCAAGAAGGCACAGGAATTCTGTGAGAAACTGAGTCAGAAAGAAAATCGACAGTATCGCCTGCCTACGGAATCGGAGTGGGAATATGCGTGCCGGAGTGGATCGCAAACTATCTTTTATTTTTCTGATGATCCAAAGGAATTAGGGGACTATGCGTGGTATTTTCAAAATGCGTACAAGTCTGGTGAGCAATATCCCAGGCGATGGGGGATGAAAGCCCCCAACCACTGGGTACTTTTTGACATGCATGGAAATGTGTGTGAGTGGTGCAGTGACTTTTTTGCATCCTATCCAAAAGATGCTGCTGGAAGGATAATGAAGAATCCGAAAGGTCCTGATTCAGGGAAGTGGCGTGTATGGC
>CAXFJI010000379.1:0-2806 GCA_964003275.1 uncultured Planctomycetaceae bacterium | reverse complement strand
TGTGAGGTGTGGCTGCTTCACGCCGGTCATTGCCCAGACAGGTAGATCGAGAATAACACCAGCAAGATCATGCAGGGGAATATCAATGGCATGATGCGTTTCAGATCGAATACCAGTAGCAGGATCAATCAATTCAGCAACGGTGCGTCCTTTGATGCTATCTAGAAACCGTTGCACCTTTCCAAATCCGCCCTGCATTTCTCCCCACCCGGTCGCTCCCTTGTCAGTATGAAGAACACAGACGCGCCGTTTAATCGGGCCATGACCATGCTTGCCTTTCACTGCATTTCGACCGACGTCACGTGGCCACGGAAGTGACACCGTACGAATCTCAATATCCTTCATTCGGTGCCCAGAGAGCAGTGCATCAATAGGCGATGCACACAACGACTGGTTCATCGCAGCGGCACCAGCAACGGTAGAATTGAGAAATGCTCGTCGTGTTAAGAGGCATGATGGCATGATCATTCTTTCTGGGAAGAACGGGAGGCATTCATATAGGCTTTTGACGCCACTTCTAGTTCAGCAAGATTTGGAGCCACCTGGTGTTCATATGCCTTGATGGCCTTCCCGGCATCAACCACAGCTTGATTAAGCTTCGCAAACTCCGGGATGCCAGTGAGCGCCTTGCGGATAGCTCTCCGTTGTTCAACGGCATCATCCACACTTTGAAAGGCTTCGGGAAACTCGGCTTCAAGTTGCCTTTGTCGCTCAGCGGTTTTGGCAACAAGCCGGGCAAGTTGTTCATCGCCAGCAGCTTCAAGCTGACCGCGGACTTGACCGAGCTCGGAGGCAAAACGCTGTTTTGGAATTCCATCGGCTTTGAACTGATTCAGCTGTGGTGCCAAAGAAACAACATATGTGTCTTCTGCACGACGTGCGTGGTGCACGAGTTGTTCCATTTTCTTAAAGTTGGGGTCGTTTTCCTTTATCTGCTTTTTTGCATGTGCAATACGCTTACTCAGCTGCTTATGGCTAATGAACGCTTCTGGATAGGTCTTCTGCAAAGCAGATTGGAGTGAGTCATGCGTGGCGACAAGGTCACGGTAGTCCTGATGCTCAAGCATGAGACGGGATCTGAGATTCATGCACTCCAATTTATATTGTTCAACTGGGGTACGGCTCACTGGAGTTCGGCTTCGTTGTACTCCCGTGAGTTTCTTTCGCGTCTCCTTCCAATTATCAAGCTGACGAGCCGCTTCCCAAATGTGAACATTATCGATAGAAGCACCGGGGAGATCGAACTGGAATGCACAATACAGACGGGTACGATCAACAATTGGGTGTGCTCCAACAATAATTTCAGTATCACTCACATGAGCCACCATCTCGTTGGCCCAGTATTCGATGGTCATTGTTTGCCATTGATCTGGGCGAGGCATACGAATGCATTCGCCAAGTTGGGCAGGGACAAATCCAGCATTGCGATCAGACGCCGTATTGATTTGGAAGTAATTACGGTGAATTTGGGTGACACTGTTGTAGTGGCCCCCGCTGCCCGTGACGAGACGTAGATCTGATGTCTTGCCTGAGAGCCGAAAGTCAAATTGTATGATCGCATTCTGAAAACGGGCATCTTTCAGAAAAACTCTTTTCGATTCTGAAGGATGGATTTCTGTGCGCAGTAACGCGCCGTCTCGGAGCGCAAAGTCTTCCTTGAATCCCCATCGATCGCTGAACGTATCAGGATCGAAATCATCAGTGAAGATGATCTTACCCGGGACACACATGACAGTCCTGTCAGGCAGTGGGCGTTCGGTATTGGCTCTTGCCACGACACATGCAACAGCACACACGACAGTAGAAATCTGCACAAGGAATGGCTGCGCATGCATGTCAGTTACCAGAAAAAACGTATGGCCAGTGACATCGGTATACCACACCCGTCAGTGGGCTGTCATCACTGTTCCATAGCAACACGTGAAACACGATCCCGACTCTCGTTTTGAAAGCCTCAATGATACCCACCGCCGTGTTGAGCTTTTCAATACGCGGTAATTCCCATACCACCACTAAGGATACAACGTACCATCCATCACCATAAGCATCCTTCAGCACTCAGACAAATCTTCACATACCTCAACTGTCTGCTTATGCAAACAGGTCTACAACAGGCTCTCCTTTATGAGCAACAGTGAAGGGACGACCGGTTGGGCTGAAAAGCTCCTTACGGATTGGAATACCTAGCGCATAGGCTATCGTCGCATTGAAATCGGGAATCGTTACCGGGCTTTCTGCCACTTCTTCGGCACCTTCTGACGTTTTTCCATAAATGTACCCCCCTTTGAATCCACCACCAATCAGGATACTCGTGAACGCTTTTGGGTAATGGTCGCGACCACGGTTTTGATTTGGGATGGGTGTACGGCCAAATTCCGTGGTCAGCACGACAACGGTGTCATTGAGTTTTCCAACCCGATCCAAATCCTCAAGCAATGCGCCGACTCCCCGATCCATCGTGCTACACAAGAGTGGCATCGCGGTAAAGTTGTCCGCATGTGTGTCCCAACCCGTGTAGCTTACTTCGACAGAGCGAACATTGCTTTCAATGAGACGACGAGCAAGGAGACACCCCTGGCCAAATGGGTCATCCCCGTACCGCTCTTTTGTCGCCGTGTCTTCACTATGAATATTGAACGCGGCTAAATCATCACTCTCCATTAATCGCACAGCATCCTCGTACATATCACCGTAGGCCCGAACTGGCTTTGAACCATAGCGCTCAAGAAAGTCGGCATCAAGGTCGCTGGCCATCTTCAGACGGCGATCAAAACGTTCTGCTTGCACTGTTCGATGAGAATACTTC
>CAXFJI010000378.1:0-2839 GCA_964003275.1 uncultured Planctomycetaceae bacterium | reverse complement strand
CTAATGACTTCACAGGATGGCCCCTTAACCTGCCGCTCCATATCTGTTACTTCTTCAGGCCGCTCATCAATCAAAAGCATGAAAACGTAGGCGTCAGGGTAGTTGGCAAGGACGGCCCTGGCCATCCGCTGAAGCAAAATTGTTTTCCCTGCCCGAGGCGGGCTTACAATCAGTCCACGTTGACCAAACCCAATTGGCACAACAAGGTCGATCACGCGAGCCGACACTTCCTCCGACTCCGTTTCCATGACGATCCGCTTATCTGGATGAAGAGGTGTCAGCTCATCAAAAAAAACTCGTGAAGACAGTTTCGCAGGATCCTCACCATTGATCGCTTCAATTCGAAGCAATGCAAAATAACGCTCGGTCTCCTTGGGTGGCCGAATCTGGCCGGCCACGCTCATCCCATTCCGAAGACCGAAACGACGAATTTGACTCGGTGATACGTAAATATCATCCGGGCATGACAAATAGTGATAATCAGGACTTCGAAGAAAGCCAAAACCATCGGGCAATATTTCCAGCGTGCCCTCACCAAACATCAAGCCATTGAGTTTTACTCGTTCCTTGAGAATTCGAAAGACGAGATCATGGCGTTGGGCACCTGGGATTTCTTCGATGTTTTCCTTCCGAGCAACATCAATGAGCTCAGACATGCTCATCTTCTGCAATTCCGCAATATGCGTATCACCCTTTTTCAAAGACTCATATCGATCACTTATGTCGTCATGAGCCTTTACCTCAGCTGCGATCTCCTCAGCGAGAGACGTAGGCTCTCCATCAAGATCATCCGGAGTTGAGGGATCAGAAGTGGACATAGAAAATCGAAGGTTAGTGACGCTGTAAAGCAGAGCACCACAATGGTGAAAGTCTGATGAGGAAAACAAATGGAGGGAATTCACGTGCCATTCGAGCGGTCAAGATATTCCACCCACACACGTTGAATCTGACTCTTAGTATACGCCAAGCTGCCCGATGTATCCACGGTAATCGTTTTTTCAGACGGGACATCGGCCTCTGAATAATTTCGCATCCAGGCTGCATCTCGGTCCTCCTGCTGTCGCAGCGAGATATTCCTTAAAGAAAGCCTTTCAGAACGAATCGCATCAGTACACTTGATTCGAATAAGCATGTTGCATCGTGAGCCCCAGCCTGCCTGAATAAGCAGCGGAATATCCAAAATGACAATGTGCTGCTTTCCCTCCGTGCGTTCTTCCCTGTTGAGCGTTTCTATTTTCGCTTCAATACGCTCACGAACCTGAGGGTGAATAATACGCTCCAGGCGATCCAGATTTTCCTTATGCTCATTTTTGGGCCCAAACACTGCTTCTGCGAGAGCCTGTCGGCAAATGCCGCTGTGTGTCTGAACATCTGGACCAAACACGTCAAGAATGGCTCTCTGCACATCTGGCAAGTCCAATACCTCAGCTGCAAAAAGATCTGCATCGATGACCTGAGCGCCGCAGTCACGAAACATGCGCGCGACGGTCGATTTTCCTGATGCAATTTGACCAACAAGCCCAACAATGAACATGCTATCCCTTTTCACATTCTGCCCAGTTCGCACCGGACTGAATCGTTACTTCCAACGGCACCTCAAGCTGCATAGCCTGCTGCATTTCTTCTGTAACAAGTTGTGATAGGCCACCGACCTGATCCGCCGGTCCCTCAAGAAGCAACTCATCGTGAATCTGAAGGACTATTTCAGCTTCGGGCAACTCGTTCCTGAGACGCTGATCAACTCGTAGCATTGCTAACTTAATAAGATCTGCAGCCGAACCTTGAACAACTGTATTTACGGCGGTTCGTTCAGGTAAGGACAAGGCAAAACAGCCTGTTGTTGAAGCGCGTCGACTATCACGATCACGGACACCACTGATATATCGTCGCCTCCCTAAAATTGTCGTCACAAAGCGATCACGCTGACAACGGTCAAGTACGTCGTCCATGAATGCTTCTGCCCCAGCGAATGTCTGGAAGTATGCCAAAATAAAATCAGCTGCTTCAGATGGAGGAATACCCAACGCCTTGCCTAAACCAAAAGCACTTTGTCCATATAGAATCCCAAAATTGACAGCCTTTGATGCCCGTCGCATGTCAGCCGTCACCTCCTTGTCAGTCACACCATAGACCGCTGACGCTGTTCGGGTATGAATGTCTTCTCCAGATGCAAACGCTTCTCGCATCGCTGCGTCTCCAGAAAGATGCGCCAAAATCCGAAGTTCAATCTGTGAATAATCCGCAGACACAAAGACATGGCGAGGCCTCCGAGGAAGAAAGGCAGTGCGAATCTGCTGCCCTTCGGAAGACCTCGTCGGTATATTCTGAAGGTTTGGTTCACTCGAACTCAGTCTTCCGGTTGCAGTAACCGTCTGATTGAATGATGTATGAATATGGCCTGTGGTGGAATCAACGAGCGCTGGAAGAGCATCTACATAGGTACTTTTTAGCTTTGAGAATTTTCGATGCTCAAGTAGTTTCTCCGGCAACGGGTGAAGAGACGCCAACTCCTCAAGAACTTCAGCATCCGTACTTGGGCCTGTTTTGGTCCGCTTGACCACGGGCAAACCAAGATCTTCAAAAAGAACCTCTCGCACCTGAACAGGAGATGTCACGAGTATTTCGCGACCCGCCAATTCATAGATCTCCTTTTTCAAACTTTCAAGTTTTTTTGTATAGACACGTGAAAGTTTTGCGAGGGACTTCGTATCAACCAGAATACCTCGTGCCTCCATAGCACCTAACAGTGATGCCAGCGGAAGCTCGACTGTCTCAAAAAGCTTCGTGACCGATGCCTCTCCAAGACCTTGTACAAGAGGCCCGTACAGTTGCTGAACAA
>CAXFJI010000377.1:0-2861 GCA_964003275.1 uncultured Planctomycetaceae bacterium | reverse complement strand
TGGGAAGCGATGACAATGATGTATTAGAGGGAGGTAACGGCAATGACATTCTTATCGCGCGTTTAGGAAATGACCAAATGACGGGTGGAGCTGGCACCAACCATTACGTACCGGGCTTAGATGAAACCGGTGGATTGTGTGATCGAGACACCGTGATTGGCAGTAATGGGGGCTATGACATCATTTATTTCAGCGATTCAAGTGATCAATACACGCTCTCATTGCCGTGCAATCAAAGCAGCTGCCGCATTAGACGAAACGACTCGGACGATCGCAAGGTAGTGGATGTATCAGGTGGTAATCGCTTGATCTTTTCTGGCAATGAACAGGAACAAATTGAACTCGCTAAGGGTGATGCTGCTGTACTCCCTCCTCTCGCAGGCGGTTCATGCACGGTTGATATTGCAGTATGGGAAATCGAAGAAGAGGAGAGTGATAGGCTTCAAGCACTTCGCAATCTTCGAGATGCTATCTCTGAAGATATAAAAAATATCATCACAAGAATTCATTCAGACAACAACAATGCACGCAGAACCGTATATCTCAATGCTACACGGAGATACATGAGTCCCCGTCGAGACGAATTGCAAGCATGCAATCCTTACTTAAGATTCTCAGAACAGCATGTGGTCTTTACATTTTTCCCGAAATATACAGGGCCGAGTGGAATAGCAAGATGCAGTTACGTTGGCTCAGGCATAGCACAAATTAGATTCGATACCGATACCGAAACCTTTGAACCCGACAGATACAATATTTATCTAGAGCGGACTGGATGGCAAGATTTTTAAAACCATGCAACTGCGAAGAAGGCAAACCAAGCAGTCAATTAGCCCAAAAGCAAATGCTTATACAATAAAGCCGTAATTACTATGGATTGAGAAATAAAACGCCCTAAGAGGCCAAAAAACACGACAATCGCCCAACAGTCAACAATAATTTATACAAAACTTTTATCCTCAAAGACAAGCAATTCAGGCAAAGTTAGGCTGAAAAATTATACGTTACCGTGAATGAAGCAGTTATTATTTGACTTTGATGCCATCAATCAGAGGCGGAACTCTTTCGCTATTTCTGCTAAGAAAAATTGACATGCAACTCAAATGCGTTGCATCAAGGCTTAAAGCAAGTCAAGCTACTTTTGACATCATATTTTTGTGATGACAAGCACAATCACCTTTACTCTTCGGCTTCTCGATTTATCTCAACCAACTGCCAGAGAAATTGCCCAGCAAGCCCTCTCGGATCAGGGTAAAACTGTTTTCCATCAAATAGACGGATCTCCATTAACGAGTTCGGACCTCTTACAGGCACTCAATGCCTTCGAGAATGAAAACGAAGCAGATGATCTCAGCCTCGAAGAATTGGAGAGCATCTCAGGCGGTGTCGGCCTTCCTGAAGCTCTTGTCTCGTCCACCATCTTGATGGCAATGGTCGCTGGTGCCAGTGGCATGTTTGTTAATAGTATGGACGCCATGAGCAGCAGCCGAGTCCAAGATGCCCTCAATGCAGGGGTCAACGCCAATATCGAAGTCGTACGCAATCAGTTGAGTGATTACGCTTCAGCCGGAAACGGCATTTACTCCGTCCCTGATGGAGTAACCAGCGACAATCTTGGTTCCAGCTTCCTCAACAGCACCGACCTCGGCAACGATTTGGATGGGGATGCGTCCAATGGAATCACAACTGAGGAGTCATTCGGCGGTCAGACCGTGACACGACACATCACGGCAAATGGTGAAAGCATCCAGGTCACCTATACCCACGACAACGTGGATATTCAATCCACGACAATGGTTTCCCCTGCTGCCGGTTGGTTGTCCTGAATTGAACGTCTCAACACATTCTTCACTTTGAGGAAATGAAATGAGCGAGCAACTACGCGCCCTGCTCTTCCCATCTCGATTCTTCGCGTGGGCTCAAAGCAGCCAGACAACAATTTCACTGGATGCTGCCAGAGTGCTGATTGAAGAGGGGCAGGATGGAACAGAGCTGCTTCTTTTGATTGAGGGACGAGGCTTGGTGTCAAGCCTTAAGGACGACGGAGAGAGTGTCGTCATCGCTGAAGTGGAGGCCGGCCAGATCCTCGGAGAGATGTCTTTCCTAGAAGGCAGGCCGAGCGTGGCCAGCGTGATCGGTCAACCCGGGAGCCAATGGATTCGCGTTCCATTTGAGATTCTCCAGTTAGCTATTGATGATGACAAAGAACTCGCGGCAGATTTTTATAATGTTCTGGCACGAAAACTAGCTTTGCAGCTCCAAAGTCAGAACGCTTTGGTCCATCGCTGGAAAAGCTCTGAGATCGAGCCACTTCGAAAGGTTTTGCTGGTTTTCGCCGAACTCAATGATCTTGATATCGATTGGCTGAGTCGCAAAGGAATCGTTCAGAATTTCAAGCATGGAAAAGCCTTGATTGAGCAGGGCAGCAAGCTCAATCAGCTTTGGATCATTCTCAAAGGGGAGGCGGATATCTTTCTCATCGATGATCTACAACGCCAGCAAGTGGGCAGTTCCCGCCGCGGTGAATTACTCGGGGAAATTGCCCTTCTCAGCTCAAACAGTCTTGCCACAGCGAATGTTGTCGCCAGCAGCGATATGCAACTCCTGGCCATTCCACACAGTGCGATAAGAGATCGCATGGATGAGGATGTCGCCTTCTCCTCACGCTTCCATCGCGCTTTGTCAGTTCTGCTTTCCCATCGCGACCGGGATCAGCTGATGAGCCATGGCCTGGCCTCTAAAGCCCACGCCAATGAAACGCTCAGTCTTGACATCCTTGACAACGTCAATCAGGCGGGGCGGCGCTTCGAGTGGCTGTGCCGCCAGGCGGCGTCTCAATGAACAAAACGGCAGAGCAGATT
>CAXFJI010000376.1:0-2913 GCA_964003275.1 uncultured Planctomycetaceae bacterium | reverse complement strand
CGTGTCAATCTCTCTTCCACCGCAGAGTCCTCCGTGTGGCCAGTGAATAAAGAATGGAACGCGATGACCACCATCGTATACGGATGACTTTCGTCCCCGCATCCCGGCGTTGTAGCCAGCGTCTGGCTCAGCATCGACAGTACTGAATTGTCCACCACCTGATGTTCCATTGTCGGTCATAAAAATCAGAATGGTATCGCGATTGAGACCAAGTGCTTCGAGGTGAGTTCGTAACAACCCCATATTGTGATCAATATTTGCGATCATCCCATAGAAGTCTGCATTGACGACGTCTGGATGGTCACGATAGGGGGTGGCCCACTCCTCAGGAACTCGATATGGTCCGTGTGGGGCATTGGTTGGGAGATACAGAAAAAATGGTCTGTGTTGGTTTTCTTCGATAAACCGCATGCCTTCACGAAACCAGACGTCAGTACAATAACCCTCAAACTGTTCAAACGTGCCATTTCGTTCATACGTGTCATCAAAATAATCATTGCCCCAATGGTCTGATGCCTGTCCGACACCACCACATCGGTGCCAGACAACATCATGAAAACCACGATCCTGAGGTCGGTGTGGTGCGTTATCACCAAGATGCCACTTCCCAACCATGCCAGTTTCGTAGCCATGGTCTGCAAACAGATTGGCAAGCGTTTTCTCATCTGTGTGCATCATGGTGCGACCAGAACTGGTCCGATATGCCCCCGTAACACCCGGATGATTTCCAGTCAGCAGTGCAGCACGCGTTGGAGTACAAAAAGGGCTGACATGAAAATCTGTAAATCGGACAGCGTCTGCATGGAGTGCATCGAGATTGGGGGTCTGAAGTACGGGATTGCCGTGGCAACCGATATCACCATATCCCTGATCATCAGTCATTACCAAAATGACATTTGGGCGACTACTGTTGCGTGCCATCGTTGGTTGGGCGACGAGAAGGAAAATGAACAGAACACTAGCACGAGATATGACACACATAACGATTCCCCCCTATGCAATTTTGATCAATACCTTCAACTCATTGTTCACATCTGCGCGGACAAAGCCCTTCTGGAATAATCTTTTGAATGAAAAGCGACATATCGCTTTCCTGCCGACTGACTGCATCGAGACTATTCTGACGTTGTGTTCCTGTACGTGTGTTGCAGACACGTGAACTCTGAGCCTACGGCTGCATGCCAATCGAGCACGACTACTCAACGATCGGTCCATGGCCAAGTGCTTGAGAAGCCTTTCGGTCCCAACCAGCTGGCGTCCCACGAAACCAGTTTTTTGTCTGCTTGTCCATTTTCAGGCGTTCTCCTGTCTCACGATGGAATTCATCACGTGACAGGTTGTCTGGGACACTATCAAGCGTCTCCTCGGACCATCGGGCCAGAAGACGTTGCATCCGCTGCAGCGATGCTTCGTACGGCTCATGTGTAGCGAGATTATGCAACTGAAGCGGGTCTTTTGGGGTGAAGTAGAGCTCTTCAACGGGTCGAGGAGCAACAAAGACGTCCGCCTGCGCGGCACTCAGCGCCGTTGAGCCTTCTCGGGCCTTCAGCAAAGCAGTGTGGGACGGGGAACGGACTGAATCAGCAGGGCCCTGCCAGGGAAGCTTTGGGCGGTTGTTTTTTATATAGAGCCAACCATCATCCGTCCGAACAGATCGACCATGCGCTTCATAATCATGCCAGTTATGCTCAGAAAAGGCGACTGTGCGAACAACCGCTGTGGGTGAAGTGATCGTTGGCAAAAAGCTGACTCCCTGCATTGTTGGTGGAACATTTACGCCTGCCGCTCTCAGCACTGTTGGAGCAATATCAATCGCGCTTACAAGGCTTTTGGTAGGCGTACCTGGCTGCTGAAGTCTTTCTGGCCAGTGCACGACTAAGGGCGTTTTCATGCCAGAGTCGTGGAGTCGGGTCTTCGCCCGCGGAAATGGTCTTCCGTTATCGGCCATCACAATAATGAGGGTGTTCTCGAGTATCTTTTGTCTTCTGAGCTCGCCAATTACCTTTCCAATAAAGTGATCAAAGCGCGTCACTTCATTGCGGTAGGAAGCAAGATCGGAGCGTGTTGCCTCGTTATCGACCAGAAATGGCGGTACCACTCCATCTCCTTGCTTGTGACGAGGACCATATTCTTCTTCAACCCAGTCCTTGTCACCATCCCAAGCACGATGTGCATCAAGTGAGGCAAACCAGAAGAAAAAGGGCTGATCCATTGGTCGATTCTTCACCGTCTGAACCCATTCGGCATGTCCGCCACGATTGCCGGGTTCTACACCACGACTCACAAAATCAAATGCCGGAGGTTGAGACGCGTTACCATCCTCCGCTCCATCCGAAGACATGTGGTGTTTTCCAACTAACGCTGTGTAATATCCCGCGTCCTTTAGGAGGCGAGGAAACCAAGGAAGGTGTGCCGCAATTGGCTGATGGAGTTCACTGGCACGACCGCAATTGTGAGGATAGCGGCCGGTGATAATGCTCGACCGACTCGGAGAACAGCTGCTGGCTGTCAAAATAGCGTTATCGAAACGTCGGCCATCTCCTGCTAACTGATCAATATGTGGCGTACGCGCGACAAGACCAGCATACCTATTCTCTTGTTGATAGCACCCAATATCATTCCAACTCACATCATCGGCAATGAAAAAGAGAATGTTTGGTCGTTCACTGACGCCATGGTCTGACTGAGCAAGCGACTTCAACCGAATGCGACGGTATTCCATCTGGCCTCGATCACCCTCAAGGCCAATTGGACCTGATTGAGGAACCTTCAGCATCGCTGGAATCTTTTCACCATTACAGGTGGCTGTTGCATTGCCACTGGAAACAATCACCTCGAGATCATTCCAGTCCTGTGGACGATAGTGCCGGATTTCTTGCCATGGCCCTGCCAAAATGTAATCACGACATTGCA
>CAXFJI010000375.1:0-2913 GCA_964003275.1 uncultured Planctomycetaceae bacterium | reverse complement strand
CAACGTCGACTCAGGATCAGACCACAGGAGATCCATACCATCGGGACCACTTTTGGGTTTCCCTTTGTTGTCAGGATGATTCATATCATTGGAATAGGGAATCCCAAGGTAGGCATCAAATCCGTTCGCACGCGGTAGCACTTCTGGATAGTGACCAAGATGCCATTTACCAAAACACGCTGTGGCATACCCGAGACTTTTAAGGTGATCGGCAATTGTGTGTTCAGTAGGATTGAGTCCCTTTGTTGAAGTTGGAAATAACACATGTTTATGCATGCCGACACGCTTTGGGTAACAGCCCGTTAGCAAGGCTGCTCTCGATGGCGTGCAGACAGGCGCTGCAACCATAAAACTGGTGAACTTTCGTCCTTCCCTCGCCAAGCGATCAATATTTGGAGTCTTTATCGTTTGAGATCCAAAACAACTCAGATCACCATATCCCTGATCATCTGCAAAAATGATTACCACATTTGGAGGTGCTGCTCGTGTGTTGCTGCTGAAACATGAAATTGTAATTGTGAAAAAACATACGAGAATTGAAACATGAAAAAGCATAGCAGCTATATCTCCATAGACATGACAACAACCATCTATACGACAAAGGACTTCTGATCTCGTCAGCACGTGGACGAAATCAGAAAACAATTATTCCATCATTTATGGGATGTTTCAAAAAGAACAAGTGGATCTAGTAGAACAACTCGATCAAGCAACATGTTTTCTGACTCCGATTCCATTGTTATTTCCATCTCAACAGCTTGACTGAACTCAGCATCAACCACATAGGGCGTATCACCGCCCCAGAGGATAGGTGACTGAAAAACAAGGGTTTTTTCACCATCGACATCAAATGCGCTAATGCGGAGAGTCACCCTTCCCCCCTGCCCCGAACAATCATCAATGGCTGCCCGACAAAGAAACCGCCGAACGGGCTTATCAAATTGATATCGGAGGCTGGCTGGTGCCTGCACCCCCAGGCACGTAAATGATGTGAGACCCCGAACCGATGCCCAACCACCATTGAATGTACTGCCAATCGATAGAACAACTTGCGGCAAACATTTTTTATCCTGAACAAAGACAGAAGGCGTGAGTGACTGTAGCAGTCGAAATCCCCCTGCGTCACGAAGAACTGCTGCAATCTCATGTGACGTGCATGCCTGAGCAATCTGAGGTGCACAAAAACGTGATCCATCCACTAATGCCATCCATTCACATGTATTATCGCTTTCATTTGATGTTTTTGGAAAATCAATTGCTCGTATATCCTTGAGAGGAAGAACAACACTTTTGAGATCCGTGAGAATACTTTGGGCCGTCAGTTGACCTCCTGATACCGCCACAGACGCAGCTCGAAACATATCGCCGTTCACAAGCCTCACAACACTCTTTGTTTCCTTCATGGAAGCCGGATGGTCTGGAGCACGGGGCCCGAGTGCCATACTTGATCGATAGCCAGAAACAAGAGATCTGGAAAGCTCAAGCCTTCCGATTAACGACGACAAGACAACAATACGCTCAGATGAAATTGACTCAAGCTCTCCAGACAGAATACCCCCACCACTCAACATCACAATTGGACCGAGAGGGTACGGAGGAAGCTGAGGCAAAACTTCCTGAGATAGGCCAACTCTTGAGGCAACGATACATGTGAGACAGACAAGCATGGCTATGACACAACGACGCCTCATTCGACTACCTCGTCAGAAATGGGTCGCTGAAAGAGTGGAGAAAGCCCCTTTGACATTTGTAGTACAGTGATTGCAGCAGCCGTGCCATATTCTGGGCATGACGGATCTGCCCAGGCCCCATCCGCACGCTGATTACGGAGCAAGTCGTCTTCAATTGACGCATACCACTTTGACCAAGAATCGGTGCCCCGCAACCAATGTGCAGCAGCAGCATGGAGCAAACCATACATTGCGTATCCGTCAGTGATTTCAATAGTAATGGGGTTTTGCTGAAGCCATTCAAACCCCTTTTCAGTTACCTGGCTTTTTCTATTTGCTGCAAGAAGGGCAAAAATTGAAGCTGCCGTTCGTGGCGCACCACTTGATCCTTCAGAAACAAGATAACGAAAACCACCATCTTTATTCTGGAGCCTTTCAAGAAGTGCCACAGCCCGATCAACACACTCCTCCGAAACAGCAAATCCACTATTGTAGAGTCCCCTCAAGGAGACAACCATTGCTGCTGTTACTGACGCATCGGCGTCTTGTCGTTGAGGCTTATATCGCCACCCACCGTCCTTATTTTGGGTGCGTTCAATCAGATTACGAGCCCGCACCAAAACTTTTGCTACCTCCTCATCACGACCGGTCTCACCATAAACTTCCGCTAAAGCAAGTGTTGCGTAGGCATGACCGTACATTGGACCATGTGCAGACTGTTCACGCGCAGCAATAAGGCCATCAGGACCAGCATGAGTGAGGCAAAAACCAATACCTTTTGCAACGGCCTCATTGTGTTCACCTGAAGCAGGAGTGTTTCCTCCGGCAACCAATGCCATTACAACCTGTGCTGTCACGGCAACACTCTCATGGAAGTTACCAGACCCCCATGATCCGTTCGCGGCCTGACGAGCAACAAGCCATTGTTGGCCTCGCTGGGCAGCCACCTCCGCAGGTGTCAGAGATGCCGTTTCTTCACCATGTGAAACTTTAGAGGAACAACATGAATATGCCACTGCGAAGGAAATCACAATAAGGGGAATATGAAAGACACATGCAAACCTGTGAGTCATGGCAAATCACTTTCCCCATTATCGGATATCGTTGCCCCCATTCCGATGCCGTAATAGAGTTCTACTGCTTTCTTATACTCAGGCGGCACTTCAGCAAAGCCACTCCTTTGCACATGAATTTGGACGTCTTCTGGCAACAAATTCCAACTTCGGGACACGCGGTGATCAGA
>CAXFJI010000374.1:0-2921 GCA_964003275.1 uncultured Planctomycetaceae bacterium | reverse complement strand
TAGGCAGAAAGGCTAAATGATGCTGGTGTCACTCCCATATGAAGAGTGGCATGAGCTTGGGAATCAAGATCCACCATGAGGACTCGCCGACCTGCTCGAGCTAGCCCAACAGATAGATTGACGGATGTTGTTGTTTTTCCAACTCCACCTTTTTGATTTGCTACGGCAATTGCTTGCATAATACTAAGAGGATAGAAAGCGTTCCGCACAAACAACAGGCCGATTTCAACGGGTTTTGTGCTATTCATGGAGAGGATTCACGTCCTGAATCCAATCCTGAAGGCCTTTACCAAGTCGACCAAGGGCAACTCGACCAGGTTGTCCGACAACAGCCATCCAGCCTCCTTGGGCGTCAAGATTCACGACAACTGCTATTTGCTCATCCAGGTTTGGATCACTGAACACAAAGGCATAGTCCCATATTTCCATCGGCAAACGCTCTGGAGGGCCCATCACTCCCCATCGAAAACCAGCATCTTCCACGAAACCCCGCCGCAAATGCACAATTCCTTGGGCGTTCGTTATCTCACATTTCTGGGTTGCCAAAAGATGATGAGCACTGTGGTCAAGTGACAACTTCCAAAGTTCCACCACTGGAGCTTTTGTAATGTGCCGAGATACTTTTGGTCCGTAGAATTCCAGACAGTTTTGTGTCTGAGTCCTTTGATACGAGATCGCCACGATTGCAGCACCGACCCCAAACAGGAGGATGGCCAGCACAAGTAACGATCCAGCCCGACTTTTTCGTTCAGCATCCGAAAGTATCATGCTCTCTACTATATTTTATATGACTCCGTTAGAGTGCATAATCTATTTGCACTCTCCCTAGTATACTCTGGAGCCCAAATATTATGTCGAATGCCCTTGACCCGTACCGTGAAGCTCTTGTTGTAGAACACCACACCATTTGGCCTGAAGAGTACGAAGACTGGTCATCCGCAGACAAGCTGCGAGTTGAAACGCTTTTGCATGCAAATCCAGCAGAAGCGAATGACCTTGACTACATCCGTCAGCACAGTGGTTTTGCACGTGTCATTACTGTTACTCCGAATGATCTTGAACGGGTAAGTGTTGCTTGAACGTGCCTACGATCAAAGTCCATCTCACGCGTGACGCACAAACTGATCAGTCGTACGACATACTGATTGGTGATGGCATTATTGGCCAGATTGGTCAGACACTTGCAGATAATTCTGTAACGCGATGTCTTGTCATAAGCGATGCCTCAGTCGATATGCATGCATTGAACGTCATTAAATCAATACAAGAGGTTGAGGTTACATGCCAAGCACTAACCATTCCCTCCGGTGAGTCTTCAAAATCACTTAGTCAGGCTGGGAATATTTGGGAAGAGATGGCCCTGCAAGCAATCGATCGAAGCACTCATATTATTGCTGTTGGTGGTGGGGTCGTGGGGGACCTAGCAGGTTTTATTGCAGCAACATTTGCTCGAGGCCTGCCCCTGTGGCACATACCAACAACACTTGTTGCGCAGGTCGACAGTGCTATTGGAGGAAAGACCGGCATCAATCTTGATGCAGGAAAAAACCTTGTTGGTTGTTTCTGGCAACCACAAGGCGTCTTTTCAGATATCCAAACACTCTCCACGCTCCCTGACCGAGAATACCGAAGCGGTTTAGCAGAAGTAATCAAATATGGCATCATCCTTGATGAAGAGTTCTTTGGTTGGCTCGAAGACCATACCGATGAACTGTTGTCCAGAGAATCTTCCGCTCTCATGCATGCTGTGAGTCGTTCCTCTGCATTGAAAGCTCACGTTGTGGAAAAAGACGAACGTGAGGTGACTGGCCTGAGGGCAATCCTTAATTACGGACACACGTTTGCACATGCGTTTGAAAAGGCGGCAGGCTACGGGACACTTTTGCATGGAGAAGCTGTATCGATAGGAATGGCATGTGCTGCTCGGTTAGCACACAGTCTTGGCCGTGTCGGGGAGGATATGGTCTGTCGACAAAATACTCTCATTTCAAAATTCCAATTACCACAATCACTCCCGTCTTTAGACGTTTCCAAAGATGATCTCATCACAATCATGGCCCGTGACAAGAAATCCGTTCATGGTCAACTTCGATTTATCCTGCCCAACAAGATAGGGCACGTTGAAATGATTGCTGATATTCATCCCGATCTTGTGAAGTCTGCGATACAATGATCGGTTATCAGTGCTTTTTTCTTAGATGAATTTTGGGGGTGAGCCCGCCGTCTTGATCACCAATGCGTCTCAACAGCAAGACCACCCTGGTCAGCCATTGGCATTGGCACGACTCGAACCTCAAGCCCCACGAATTGAATTTCTGTCTGACTGACAGCTCGGGAGCTTGCCCATGCCAGATACCAACCAAGAAAGGCTTGTGATGGATAGTGTGAGTTCTCAGTCATTCTTGCAAAGCCCACAAATGTTGAACACACGTAAAGTGTTCCTTTGAGGAGTGGGCTTTCTGCCATATCTGCTGCCGCGAGAAATGGAATGGCGCCCACAAATGCGTGACCACTCACCCCATTGTTATCGTTAAATGGTCGCCACGCGCTGCCGGCCTCTTCTTTAGGCCTTGATGCTCCAGTAAACCACTGCAATGCATAAAGTGGTGGAGCCCCAACAGCAAACATGCGCAAGGACCGACCACCCCATTCTCCAACGGCATCACCGACCGGAAAGTTTTCAAATGCAACTCCCGTGGCATACGCCGCTCCGAAAATAGGCAGAGCATAACGCCCTTCACCAATATCATTGCAGCCAGAGAAGAACTTCCCGAGGCTCGTGGGGGCAACACCTCTCATCCATGCATCTTGCATGGTCTGATCAAAACCAGTGTTTGCCATAATTGCTCCTGCACCAAGAGCAGCAGACAGACAAGCAAGATTTTCACAACAGTAGAAATTTCTGTAGTCACTCATGACCG
>CAXFJI010000373.1:0-2957 GCA_964003275.1 uncultured Planctomycetaceae bacterium | reverse complement strand
GATCCCGGAAGATGTTGCATTTGTTTCATCTACATTGCGACTTCGTGAACAGTATGAAGCACTTATTTCGAGTAATGCTTTTGCTGCGATCAAGAAACTCCCGGCAGTCAAAAAGTTTTTTGACTCGTTGGAGCAGCAAAATGCAACACCGGGGAATCCGATGTCCATAGCAAATGCATTGCGTCAGATGCCCGAAAATAAACAGGCATTAGATCTCCTGGCGGATATGGTTGCGACAGAAACATTTGTCTATGGAGACAAATCATGGACAAAACTTGCCGTGCTGTTTCGAAAACTTCAGCAAACACAGCAGGCGGCAAATATTGCAGCAATGTCACAAAGTCAATTTCAAGGCGAGGTCAGTGATATCCTCGCTGAAATGGTTTTCGAAACGCTCGCTGAAAACAAGGATCTTATCGTATTGCCAGATCTTGTCTGGGGTTTCCATACCACGATGACCGATGCTGCAGTGACACAACTCAAACGTGTTGAAACAGGCCTTCAGTCACTTGCCATGATGGATCCCTCGTTGGCGGATGCCGTTGAACGTCGAACAATCGCTGGAGGTGAGTTTATTACGTTCACGTATAAGCCAGACTATGCCTCACTGAGGCAGCGACTCGAAGGTGGAGGAAGCGAAACTGCTGACAACGCCGACACGATTCTTGGTGCGGTAGAGGATACCGAAATCGTGGTCGCTATCGGTGTTGTTGATGACTACGTATTGCTTTCCATTGGCGATTCCACAAGTCATCTCGAGCAACTCGTGATCTCAGATGGTGGCTTTAATAAAGGCCTATTTGGCAAGGAGCCGATGAAGCCACTTGAGTCGGATAAGGGGAAAAATATTACGGCGGTCTCCTATGTGAGCCAGGAGATGGCTGAGGCTTTGGGGGCTTCAAAAAAGGATGTTGAGCAACTTGTTGACCTCGTCGAAGGATTGTCTTCGAAGCTTGATCTGTCTGAAGACGCAACTGCTGAGGCGCGTGCGATCATAGCCACGGTTGCTGAGAAATATGAGGAGTGGATGCCTGTTCCTGGGCCTTGGATGTCGTATTCCTTTCTCTCAGAGCAAGGCTATGAGGGGTATGTCTGGGATTGGTCACGGAATAAGCCCCTCGATGGTTCAAAACAACTAGATCTTCTCGAGCACGTCGGTGGTTCGCCTGTTGCCGCTATTGTCTTTCGTGTGCGAGATACATATTCGTTTGATGACCTTGTCACATGGGCTGATATGGTTCAGCAATTCGCTCTGGAACACATTGTGCCCACAATGGGTGGCGATGCAGAGGAACAGGCTGCAAAGCTTAAAAAACACCTTTTGCCAGTTGGGCAGAAATTTGTTGACATCATTAGGCGAACATTTAGACCAGCAATGAAAGGTGGGCAGGCAGGTTTTGTACTTGATGGGAAGAGTACGGTTTCTCGGCTCACAACCTTGTTGCCAAAAAGTGACAAGGCCCTTCCACTTCTGGAACCATCGATTGTGTTTGGTATCGAAGATGCGGCCCTCTTTCGTGAAGGCATGAATGACTTATTTGCTTTGAGTGATGAACTGGTTGATGCGGTTCGTGAAATGAATCCTGATTCCGTTCCAGATGGCTATCGTATTGCAGAACCAATCACCAAAGACGTTGGAGGAGGCACAATCTGGTCGTGGTCCATTGAAAAGAGTGGTCTTGATAGTCAGATTCAGCCGTCGATTGCTCTCGGAGAGGATGTTGCCGTGTTGACGTTAGTGCCTCGTCAGGCAGAACGATTGCTTGTGAAGTCGCCATTGGAGACAGGTTCACAGCTTTCAAAGTTTGAAGAGCCACTTGCAGCAGCAGCGGCACTCAATGTGTCTGGATTGATTGATTTTCTACAGCCATGGGTTGTTTATTGGGCTCGTTACGGCTCGGTTGTACAACGAGAGGGCCGTGTCGATCCTGAGTCTACGCTCGATGGAACTGCAGAAGATGATCAGTTCAATGAAGTTCTTGATCAGGTTGTTGCTATTCTTGAGGCTGCGAAGTCACTTCAAGTTGCAGTCGCGGAGATGCATGCGAAGCCCGATGCTACCGTAACACATTGGCGAAATGTTATTCGTGACATGCCGTAGTACTGAGTTACGTCTATGGTGTGTAGCCAACGCGAAGGTAGTGCCCTAGGTGTGTGTGCAACCTCTCAAGAGAATGTCACCACCTGGATGATCGATATGCTCGATATGGATTGGTGGAGTCTTGGTGAAACTGGGCAGATCAGAATGCTCTTGGGTATCACTGCCGATGATTCGCGGTGCAATGAATGTCCAGACTTCATCAACAAGATGAGCATCAAAAAAACTCTCGAGGACCTGTGGGCCACCTTCCACAAGAAGATGTGTGTGTTTACGACGGCCTAATTCCTCAAGAAGCGCATTAAGTTGATCTTGTTTTTCAACTGTGGGTGCAACCCACACTTCACAACCAGCATTTCGAAGAGTGTCAATCCGATCAGAAGAAGCATCTGGGCCCGTGGCAACCAAGACAGGAGCCTCATGAGATGATTGTACGAGTTGGCTCGACACAGGCAGCCTTGCCTGATTGTCCAAAACGATTCGCAGCGGCAGGCGAGGTCCACGAGGTCGTGGCGTGAGGAGAGGATCATCAATAAGTGCCGTTCGTATTCCTACGAGAATACCATCAACTCGTCCTCGGAGTTCATGAACAAGTTTTCGTGATGCTTCTGTCGAAAGCCATCGATCCTCACGTGAACCCGTTGCAAGAATTCCATCGAGACTCATAGCCCATTTTGCAATGACCCACGGGCGACCATCTGTGACAAGTTTGCGAAATGGTCTCGTTAGCTGCAAAGCTTCTTGTTCTAGCAAACCAACATCAACGGTGATGCCAGCATTTTTGAGCCCTTTGAAACCTTTTCCTTTCACTGCAGGAAAAGGATCGAGTGTGGCGATGACAACCCGATCAATCCCAGAC
>CAXFJI010000372.1:0-2981 GCA_964003275.1 uncultured Planctomycetaceae bacterium | reverse complement strand
CTTTCTATTTTATTGTCTCTTGAAAACGCTCATGAAATATTTTGTCACCTCGATACTGTTATTGTTGATGAATGGCATGAACTTCTCTCTACCAAGCGAGGAGTACAAACTGAATTAGCGTTAGCTCGACTGAAAACTTTACGTCCAGAAATTATTACCTGGGGTCTCTCTGCGACGCTCCCCAATCTTTGTGAAGCTGTCTCAGCACTGGTCGGTCCGTCCAACGCACAAACAGCACAACTCATCGATTCTCACATTCCTCGTAACATTGAAATTGAAACGCTTATACCTCAACCTATCGAACGATTTCCATGGGCTGGCCACATGGGGCTTCGACTGTTACCAGAAGTCATTAATGCTATTGAGTCTGCGCGTTCCTCACTTGTCTTTACGAACACAAGGTCTCAGGCAGAACGCTGGTTTGAAGCGATTCAATCACAACGGCCTGAGTGGAAAAACAGTCTGGCGCTTCATCATGGATCTATCGATAAAAAACTTCGAGAGAAATCTGAACACGGTCTGAAACGTGGCACGCTCAGGTGTGTTGTGGCCACATCAAGTCTTGATCTTGGTGTTGATTTTGGTCCTGTTGAACAAGTTTTTCAGATTGGAAGTCCAAAAGGCATTGCCCGCCTTCTCCAAAGAGCAGGACGAAGTGGTCATGCACCCGGAAAAACTGGACGACTTATCTGTGTGCCGACGCACGCCCTCGAACTCATCGAGTGCGCTGCGGCAAGAAGGGCAGCTAAAACTGGTTCCATCGAACCACGGCATCCTCTCATTGCTCCGCTCGATTGTCTCACTCAGCACATTATCACAGTCGCTTGCAGTGGTGGTTTTTATGAAGATGAGATTCTCCAAGAAATACGCTCGACGCATGCATTCGCTAGACTTGATCAGGAGTCTTGGAACTGGGCAATCGACTTTGCAGCCCATGGCGGACGGGCGTTGCATGCATATCCTGATTACGCACGGATCATCAACCGTTTTGGCCGATGGTACGTAGCCAATAAGGCTATTGCTCGGAAACATCGAATGAACATAGGCACCATTGCCAGTGATGCGTCTGTTGACGTCAAGTGGTTCCGAGGCGGCAGGCTTGGAACGGTGGAGGAATCATTCATATCTCGCCTTCATGAAGGCGATCACTTTTTCTTTGCTGGTCGCCCTCTCATTCTTTTTCGTTTTGACGGCCTCACTGCCTGGGTGAAGCGTGCACGCAAAGCAACGTCCATGCAGGTTCCTCGGTGGAATGGCGGACGGATGCCACTTTCGACACTTCTCTCTTCTGCTGTCGTTGATCTTATCAGTACAAAAGAATCGAATGCCGTCCAAGCTCTTCCACCTGAGGCAAAAGCTGTCCGCCCCCTGCTTCAGACGCAAGCACAATGGAGTATCATCCCAGATCATGAATCATTGCTCATTGAACAATGGCAGGGCCGGGATGGTTTTCACACTTTTATCTTTCCCTTCGAAGGCCGACTCGTGCATGAAGGCCTAGCAGCCCTTGTCGCGTGGCGGATTGCTCACCGTCGACCAACAACGCTCAATCTTGCAGCAACAGACTGGGGCTTTGAGCTCTCGGGTAGGCATCCGCTTCATTTTGATTCACACATGTGGAAACAACTCTTTCATCCAAACAATCTGCTTGAAGATCTTTTGAGTTGCCTAAACAGTACAGAGATGGCGCGAAGGCATTTTCGTGAGATTGCTCGTGTTGCAGGACTTATTTCAGCAACTGGCAGAACAACCCGTCAGACCCAAGCCTCAGCCGGGCTTATCTATGACGTTCTTCTTGAGCACGATGGAAATAACATGCTTTTGAGTCAAGCACGTCGTGAAGTTCTGGAACAACAGTTTGAATTCCAGCGACTTTCCTCGGCATTGGAATCCATCTCCTCAAAGCAGATTCGCATCATGAAAACATCTCACATTACTCCTTTGGCTTTCCCTATCTGGGCTACATTAGTCCAGTCTCGGCTTTCAACCCACAATTGGCTTGATCGCATCACAGCCATGGCACAGGAACTGGAATGCTCAGCATCTCCATCACCAAGGACATCCTCATGATTATTGACACAAGTCCTGATGCTGACGTCACATTACTTTCAGGTCGAGCAGCTTGTCTCAAGGCAACCAACACACTCCTCGTAGCTGACCTTCATCTTGGAAAAGCATCCACTTTTCGAAAAGCAGGAATCCCTATCCCCGAAGGCTCCGCCCAAAAGGATCTTGCTCGTTTAGAGTTTCTTATTTCCAACCACGCGATTCGCAGACTGATTGTGCTTGGTGATCTCTTTCACGCACCGTCTGGGCTCAGTGCTCGCGTACAAGAAGAATTCCGAGACACTCGATCGAGGTGCCCGAATACCGAAATCATTCTTGTGCGAGGTAATCATGATCGATCTATTCCAAAACTGAAGGAATCTTTTGGGATCGATTGCATTGTTCCCAACCTCAGTGAACCTCCTTTTTTCTTCACTCATCAATCAGATCATACGAGACCAAGAAGCCAGGAGACGGTGCTCACTGTTGCAGGGCACGTTCACCCAACGATCTCGATCAACTCTCCAAGCGGTGATCGTTTTACCGAACGGTGTTTTCTTTTGGAGGGCGATACCCTTGTCCTGCCTGCCTTTGGATCCTTCACTGGTGGCCATCAGATAAATGTGCATACAGCGAACCGTGCGTGGGTCTCCAGAGATGATGGAGTCACTGAGGTTACAAGACTAATGAAACACACTTCGCAACACAGGCAATGATAGCTTTTGTGCCGACTATTTTTCCGGAAGATCACCCTTGATGATTCCCTGAAGCGGACTGCGAGAAGGATCTGACTCTAACTTTTGCAATAAGGCAAGACTTGTGATTAACACTTCTCGCTGCTCTTTCTCGATTGGAGAAAGGTCACTTGCAGAAGCTAGTCGATCAATGAATTCAGACACACTATGAGCCCCATCAGAATACTCAACATACAAATC
>CAXFJI010000371.1:0-2999 GCA_964003275.1 uncultured Planctomycetaceae bacterium | reverse complement strand
TCCATTTGTCGTGTGATCTGCGCCACGTTTATTAACTTGGTCGGTACTAATTCCTTCGATCAACACGTCACTTGTATCAGCCGTACCATCGCCATCTGTATCATGAAATACAGACAGAAAGGGGGGATGCAGAACCCACAGACTTCCGTTGTCATAAATGAGTCCGCGCGGATGATCCATTTTTGCGAATTCATTAATCTGATCCGCAATACCGTCTCCATTCGTATCGACACATCGCAATACTTTTCCACGACCTGGTTCCTTTCCCAGTGAACCCTGTTCGTCGACACCGACGAAGACTTCTCCCGTTGCAGCCGCCGTTAGACACACTGGATAATTCACTTCCGGTGGTGAACCGAACAGAGTAGCCTGAAAACCGGGTGGCATCTGAATGTCGTTCAAAGCTTTCTTTTCATCAGCATGCACGGAGAGACACGCAAGAGTACAGGCGACACACCAGAGGGCACGGGTAAGGAACGTTATCAGCATGTAAAATCTCTTATGGATAAGATGGAGGGACAGGCAGAATTGTTTCAGACTCGTTGATCTGAAACAATATAGAACGTGCAAACGGTCTATTGCTTGAAATAAATCTTACCTTTGCAAATGACACATCATGATCGTCTCCTGAAAACACATGTCCTTGAACCAACAAAAACCAATCCTATCGAGAACACGTGCAACACTACTGACTCTATCACGATGAAAGAAAGCTTTCATTCCTGACGGGCCCGACTCAACTAGACTTCTGACTCACAAACCTTGAAAAATGACGCATGACATCAAGAAATACAATCGTCTACAGCGATAACCTCAATTATTTACAAGGCGTCCCAGATGGCTCTGCCGATCTTGTCTACATAGATCCACCCTTCAATACTGGGAAACGTCAGGAAAGACAACGAATCCAGACCGTCAGGGACGATGAACACGGTGATCGAACGGGCTTCAAGGGAAATCGATACCGAACTATTGATCTTGGTGTCTCTGGCTATGCGGACAGCTTTGACGACTTCCACTCATTCCTCCTACCTCGACTTCAGGAACTAAAGCGAATACTCGCAGACGATGGGAGCCTTTTTCTTCATATTGATTATCGAGAGGTCCACTACTGCAAGGTTGCCCTTGACCACCTGTTTGGACGCGAATCTTTTATGAATGAAATCATATGGGCATATGACTACGGGGCTCGTTCTAAGAAGAAGTGGTCTACAAAGCATGACAATATTCTTTGGTATGCAAAAAACCCTCAGCAGTACACCTTTGATTTTGATGCAATGGATCGCATACCCTACATGGCACCAGGGCTGGTTGGTCCAGACAAGGCAAAACGGGGAAAGACACCGACTGACGTTTGGTGGCACACGATCGTAAGCCCAAATGGAAAGGAGAAAAACGGCTATCCTACCCAGAAGCCACTCGGCGTCCTTGAGCGGATTATAAAAGTGCACAGCAAGCCGGGAGACCTTGTCGTAGATGTATTTGCTGGAAGCGGCACAACTGGGGACGCTGCTGCATTGAACGGACGTCGGTTTCTTCTCGTAGATTCCAATGCCGAAGCTATCAAAATCATGGTGAAACGTTTGGCTCATTACAATCCAGAATTGATAGGCTGCGAAGACTTACACTCTGACATGCAGTTGTTATAAGCATGGCTTTTCAGTTTTCAGTACCTGCCAATAGCAGTACTCATTTGGAGTCTTATGCACCCGGCATCAATACTCGTTCAGACTACTTCATTCGGTCACAAATCCATTGCCTCATGACACCACGCAAAGGCATAAACCACCTTTGCTCAACATCCGAATACTGTGCATACAAGACACGTATTTTCTGCTTCCATCACTGTTCTAATTGTCGGGTTGACCCATTATCACCAGCGGATAGTTTTGCTTGTTCCATGAGGTACTCCGTAACACTTCGATGCTGCTCATCAAGAAGATCATCTGCTTCTTGCTGATCACTCTTGAGTTCATAGAGTTCCTGTGGATTGATTTCTTGAGAGACCGCAAAATGATGATCTAAAAAAAGCTTCCAGTTTCCTGGCTTTGGACAGCTTTGAGAATGAATGGCAACCCAGGCCCTTTCAATACCCTGTTTTCCTACTTCCATGTGGTCATTCGAGAATAGTGGAATACGTGGAACAAATGCTCTCCCCTGCATTGCCGCAAGCTGCGAAACACTGTCTTCCGCTCCACGGCCATCTCCCTGAAGAGGCGGCAACGGTTCATCCACGATTTCGGCAAGCGTTGCATAGATATCAGTCAATGAAAGCAATCGGTCACACGTCCGACCAGGAGTATCTGCGTTTCCATCTCCAATATGACCAGCTGGCCAACTGGCGATAAACGGCACCCGATGTCCTCCTTCGTAGGTTGAGCCTTTATTACTTCGCAACGGTCCAGTGAACTGCTTTTCTTTTTTCTCAGCTCCGTTATCGCTACTGAAGATGAAGAGTGTGTTGTCAACAAGTTTCTTACCGGGGCGGCGCACATCATCAGTCGCCTGGAGATAGTCCAGCAATCGATTAATGTGAACATCATTCTGGTAGATGAAATCTAGTCGCTCACTATTCGTTGGCGAATTGTCGACGTTTCTGCTCTTCCCCCTGATCTTGATGCCTCCGATGCTTTTTGACGGAGTATATGGAGAATGGTTCGCCGGTGAAGCAAAGTATAAAAAGAATGGCTTCTCACTAACTGATGCAGACGTCATGAAGGCAAAGGATTGTTTATCGAGAACTTCCCCAAGCTTTTGGAGATCATATCCTTTAACCTCTTTTCCATTACCGGTTGCACCAACACTTCTTCGTTGTGATACCCAACCGGGCCCACGACTTTGACCGGGGCCATTATTCACATGTGGGCCTGATGTTGGATGAGAACGTGATATGCCGTAAAAGAAATCAAATCCATGATCGCATGGGCTATCCGCCAATGGCTGAGAAAGATCAGCATCATCCCAACCATTTGCAGTATCTCCGTTCTTATCAGAATATT
>CAXFJI010000370.1:0-3022 GCA_964003275.1 uncultured Planctomycetaceae bacterium | reverse complement strand
TTATTTCTAGGGATCTCTTTCAAAAAGTTGTATTTGGTGCTGCCATCGATGCCGCCTGCCACCCACAAAGTGAAGTAGCCCCCGAGTGCCCACATCTTCAGCCACTTGTAAGGAGTATTACACGAGTCGTGGACCCAACAACTTGTCATCGACTGTTGACGGGAGATATGACGAAACAGGTTGAATCGAAGGATGCAGTCGCACGCCGGAATGTTGAACAAACCGTTCGTGATATTCTCATTCGAAGCCCATCGCTGAATCAACTTGTACAAGAAGAAAAGATCGTCATCGTCGGAATGCTATACGACGTCAGGAACGGTGAAGTATCACTGCTGAACTGTGCCACAAGCTAGAGACGAAAAAGGAAGGCTAGCAAGTTCACTGGCTATCCTGACTATTTTTTAGATGTTGCTTTATGCATCTCCTGATAATGACTCCACAATATTTTCAAAATGATTTAGGATGCTTGCGTGCACAGCCAAAACAGAAAGCACAATAGCATTGACTGCTGGCGCTGTACCTTCATTTGCAATTGACTCTAGGTACTTTCTGCGCAACTGCCTAATCTGCGAATGGACACGGTCGTTGATTGCAGTAATACTCGCAACCGCATGCTCATCTCGTTGCTGTAGTGCTGTGTTGATTTGCACCAAAACTGACTGCGTGCCGTTAGACACATCACGCATTGCCTGCTCAAGATCAGTTGAGAAATCAAAATCTCTCTCCCGCAACCTTTGAATCAAGCGATTGAGCTTGTCGATACAATCACTGACTGACTCATATTCATGAGCAATTCGAAGTTGTCTACGGGCCTCATCTGCTACATCGTGAGGCAGAGCACTCGAAAAAAGATGGGTCAGAAATACAGCTATTTCTTCTTGAATCGAATCTAGAGTAATTTCGTGGCTCTTGAGCTGATCTGCACATTGATGCGTTGCTGGACGTTGGTTTTGCAAATCAGGCAGCAACCGAAGCATTTGTTCACAACTTGCTCCCATGCGCTCTAGTTCCTTCCTTGACTGTTCAACCGCTAGCACAGGATTCTCCAACATCCGAATTTCTAATTCGGTAAGTCGAGGTTTTTCTTTGGGCTGCTTCAACGGCACCAAACGCTCTAACGCATGAACAAATACTGAAACAAATGGAAGGAACAACAATACGTTTGCAATATTGAATATGCTATGCGTAGCAGCGATGGCAAGCGTCGTATTTGGAAAGGTTGCAACGCCATCAACGAGCACTTCTTTCGCAACATCTTTACCGATCACCCACGGCACAAATTGGATGTACCACTGGAAAACAAGTGTAATCCAAAAGACGCCTGTGAGATTGAACAGAACATGAAAATAGGCGGCTCGGCGCGCATTGGTTGTCGCTCCCAATGATGCCAAGAGCGCCGTGATAGTCGTGCCAACATTTTCACCAATCACTAATGCTGCTGCTGTCTCATATGAAATGACACCTTGGTATGCCAGTGAGATCGTGATCCCAAGCGTTGCCGACGAGGATTGCACCATCGTTGTAAGGATGCAGCCTACAAGACAGCACTTCAACACTCCTAAATAGCTGTCAGCCTGAAAAGCCTGAAACCAGTCCGAGAAAGCAGGAGTTTCTTTTATGATGCCACATGCATTTTTCATAATCTCCAGCCCAAAGAAAACCATTCCCGCACCCATAAGCCCCATTGCACAGTAACGCCATCGATCATTTCGTGTGAAGAGGTAGACGAATGCTGAGCCTCCAAGAAGTGGTAGACCGTATTTGCCTATTTTCAGGACCAGTATCCAACCAGTAATTGTGGTTCCAATATTCGCCCCCATAATGACACCTACGGCCTGGGCCAGCGTCATCACGCCACTGTTTACAAAGCCAACAACCATTACGGTTGTAATTGAACTTGATTGCACCACGCAGGTCACAATCACACCAACAATGACTGCAAAAAAGCGATTGCCTGCTACGGTGCTAATAAGACGGCGTAGGCTATGTCCAGCAACAGCCTGCATGCCTTCAGACATATACTTCATGCCCAAAAGAAATATCCCTAAACCTCCGAGCAATTCGCCAACGAGATGAACGAGTGATGTGAGATTCACAGAATTTTTCCACACATGAGGATATGGTGAGAGTGTCTGAGGTGTAGTACGATCTACAGTCTAAAGCTAACGGAAACTTTTCATAGCTAGACGTGCAAACGAAGCATTCGGGCATATTCAATGAGATGGGAGACTCGAGACCAAGTCGTCTACTGCAAGCAGAAGCATAGTTCTTCCCCGGGACCACGTGCTCGCGGAGTAGACGCCGCATCACATGGAGAAACATACTCATACACGGTTGATAAGTTTTGGCTCGTGAAAGATATCCGCAGTGATGGGCAGCTACTTCTCATTACCCGTACTGGCAAAGAACACATCATTGACCCACACGATCCAAACCTTCGTCGTGCAACAATCTGGGAGCGTTGGTACTACAGAAAACGTTATCGTAAAATAGAAAGTCTGCTTTCCAGCGAATCAGATTCCCCTTGATCTTCATTGTGACAAGCAAACAGATGACTTCCTCTTCATGCGGCAAGATCCTTTTTTGGCTTCATCATTTCGTGGGTTTCTTTATGCGTTACACACTATATTTTTTGTGCTTGCTCCCCTCTGCATTGCTCTCATCACACCCAGGTTCATGCTTGCAAGCAGAGGAACCACATCACCTCGTTTTTATGATCGCCGAGCGAGAATATAAAACAGAAAAAACGCTCCCTGATTTTTATAAAAAACATGCGGCCGCATATTCGGCCAGCTTTGTTTCTGCAAAGCCGGATGATCCAAATACATTTAATGACATCCAATCAATCAAAAAAGCAGACGTGCTTATCCTGAGTGTTCGAAGGCGGACTCCTCCCAAAGAACAACTTGATTACATTCGTAACCATGTGAAAACAGGCAAGCCCGTTATTGGTATCCGAACGGCAAATCATGCCTTCTGCTTGAGAAATAAGCCACCCCCTGACGGCCTGGATGCATGGCCA
>CAXFJI010000369.1:0-3029 GCA_964003275.1 uncultured Planctomycetaceae bacterium | reverse complement strand
TCACCCGATCGTTCCAGCCCTGATGCCATCCAAACCCATTCAGTTGAAATGAGGGATTGTCAACGTCGGGAAATAATTCTCCTGCGTTCTTAAGCACGTCGCGAGTTGTTGTAATGAGTTCGGAATAGAAGGGGCCAGTAGGTCCACCAGCACTCGGTGGCCGGAAGTCTTTGGCAAGGCTTTTACCTCCCCATGCAATTTTAATAAGCAACACAGGTTCGTTGAAGGCATCGCCAATGATCCATCCAAAGCCAAGCTCCGGCCCGATGGTGTCCTTCCGTCCTCCGAAGCCTGGCGTCAAATCACCAGCCTGATCGAAGAACCATATCTTCACATCACTCCTCTTGATCCACTGTGAATCCTTATCGAGGAGTTGAGCATAGTGATGTGCATTCTTGCTCTCTTTGACGAGCCATTCGAGTGACCCGTGACCGTGATTTCGATGGGGATTTGCAGAAACCTCTCCAGCACCAACCATGTTTGATTGTCCGGCAAGAATAAAAACACGGATTGGTTGTTCTGCCTGCAGTGGCGGGCAACACGCCATGGCTGCACAGAGAACACTATAGAGGTATGTTCGGAGTGGTTGCATGATGCATCCCTTTGATTGAGGGGACGTCTCTCCTGTTGAGTTCTCAATCATGCTACTGGACTGGACGCACATCATAGTGACACAGCATACTCTCTATCCAACTTTCATATCAGTCACGTCAGATCGTGCATGCATTTTCTGTTGGACGCTCGTGATGGTTGTCAGTTGATGCTTGGACGACAGTCATTTTAGGAGAAGCAGTATGTTTCGATCTGGTAATCCTGTGCTTCGTGGCAACACCTTTGAGAATTTTGGAGCTGATCGGAGAGACCGTACGGCTGAGGCAGCAGACGCAGATGTTATGACTGTCAATGGGACAGCCCAGAAGACCATGTTTCTGTTGGCACTTGCGATTGCGACAGCCTACTTCACGTGGTCAAAAGCTTTTGAAGGTGGCGCCGTCAACCCAACCGCCGCTATGCCATGGGCATTGGGGGGAGTGGTTATTGGATTGGTCACTGCGCTCGTCATCTGTTTTAACAAAACATGGGCCCCTTTTCTTGCGCCAGTTTATGCACTGGCAGAAGGTCTCTTTCTAGGGGGAGTATCTGCAAGTGTTGAGGCGCAGTATCCTGGTATCGTCATTCAGTCAGTTAGTGGAACCTTTGGAACACTCTTTGGACTACTGCTTGCCTATCAGTCTGGTCTTATCAAGCCCACTGAAAACTTTAAGCTTGGTCTTGTTGCGGCAACCGGTGGTGTGTGTCTGGTCTATGTGATTTCAGTCATCGGGTCTCTCATCGGATGGCCGGTTCCGTACATTCATGAGGCCGGTCCTATTGGTATCGGTTTCAGTCTGGTCGTTGTTGTAATTGCAGCACTGAATCTAGTTCTGGATTTTGACTTTATTGAACAGGGTGCTCATCACGGTGCACCAAAATATCTTGAGTGGTATGGAGCATTTGCTCTCATGGTCACGTTAGTATGGCTGTATTTGGAGATTTTGCGGCTTATTTCGAAGGTGCGTAGCCGTGACTGAGGGGAGAGAGGACGAGTGCGGTGGGTGTCCGGAGATGGTGTTTACAGTGATGAAAAAGCCATCATTGGTTCGACGATGAGATTCATGGAGACAGGATTACACGGGGTTCATGTGCATGCGCAGTGCGCGCTGTCCCGATTACCCAGCTTTCGTACCCGCAGTCACGGAGTTGGTGGCGAATACTCTCAGCAAAGTGTGGAGCCACTACGAGTGCCATACCAATTCCCATATTAAAGACCCGATCCATTTCAGCTGCTTCTATCGATCCGAGGTGCTGCACCCACTTAAAGACGGGTGGGATACTCCAACTCTGTCGGTCGATGTGTAGTTGAACAGAAGAAGGAACAATGCGAGAGAGGTTTTCTGATAATCCCCCACCTGTGATGTGTGCGATGCCATGAACCACCTGTTTTACGCGATAATGCCGAAGCACTGTTTTGATAGCGCGGGCGTACAGTCTGGTAGGTGTTAGCAGGATGTGACCTACGGTATGGTTATCACATTCAGAAATCGTATCATCGCACGACAAGCCAGCCATCTCAAAGACAACTTTACGAACGAGGCTGAAACCATTTGAATGGAGCCCACTTGATGCAATGCCAATGACAGTGTCATCTGGTTGGATGTGACTACCATCTACGAGTTTCTTTCGTTCAACGACACCGACGCAAAAGCCAGCCAGATCGTACTCGCCTCGTTGATACATGTCGGGGAGAATAGCGGTCTCACCACCAACGAGTGCACATTCACTCTCGGCACATCCATCAGCAATGCCTTTGACAATCTGTTCCAGCAAAGCGGGATCATCGTGCGACATCCCGATATAGTCAAGAAAAAAGAGTGGCTCTGCCCCAGTACATAGAGCATCGTTTACGCTCATCGCCACAAGATCGATTCCAACGGTATCGTGCTTATTGGCCAACACTGCAAGTTTGAGTTTGGTTCCAACGCCGTCCGTGCAAGACACGAGGAGTGGCTCACGATATCGCCGTTTGAAGAGTCCTGGAATGTCGAGGCGAAACAGTGCAGCGAAGCCTCCTTCAGCACTCATGACCCGTGGGCAGTGCGTTCTCCGCATGTGTGCTGGCAGCCGAGCCATGGACTGCTCGTAGAGTTCGAGATTCACTCCAGCGCTAGAATAGGTGGCTCCTGACACAATTGATCCCGCGTGTGTTTTCGGAAAGTGGTATCATCCCAGCGTTATGCAACCTCGCAAGCCCAAGGCGTCCAAAGCGACTGCCAAGCGTGCTCACGGTCACAAACCGCTGCCTGCTTTCCAGTTTAGCCACCCTTTGCCCTACGGTGCCGTTCTACACGACGACGGCGTGCAGTTCGTTGTATATAGCCGCTCTGCCACAGCCATGCGAGTGTTGCTCTACAGCAAGGTGGATGATCTCGAACCAGAAGAAGTCATTGCTCTTGATCCCGCACAGGATCGATGGGGTGATATCTGGAGTA
>CAXFJI010000368.1:0-3079 GCA_964003275.1 uncultured Planctomycetaceae bacterium | reverse complement strand
GATTGATCAGGAATAATGCTGTCTGTCAAAGTTCATTACATATCCTGGTGACGGAATATATTTTATGAAACAACTTCAGATTTCAATCAACCAGGACCGTACAGCCCTTGGCCAAGCAGCTGCTCATCGTGCTCGAGGCGTTCTTACCAAAGCATGTTCTTCAAGCGGGGCAGCAACACTTGTGATCGCGACTGGTTCGTCTCAGTTTGAGGTGCTGGAACATCTTAGGGCGTTCTCTGATATTCCCTGGAATGCGATTACGGTCTTTCATCTTGATGAATATGTCGGCTTAGGACCTGATCACCCCGCAAGTTTTCGTCGTTTTCTTCATGAGCGATTCATTGATCTTCTTCCAGCCGCACCAAAGGCTTTTCACGAGTTAGATGGTCTTGCTGATCCCCAAAAGGAATGTCAAAGACTTGCTAGTCTGGTTCCTGAATCAGATTTTGATTTAGCGATGATTGGCATTGGTGAGAATGCACACCTTGCCTTCAATGATCCGCCAGCTGACTTTGACACAACCGAACCCTATCTTGTCGTTGAACTTGATGAACGATGCCGTCAACAGCAGGTTGGAGAAGGTTGGTTTCCAACTCTGTCAGACGTGCCAACACATGCGATATCCATGTCTGTAAAAAGGATTCTTGCTTCTCAAACAATCGTCTGCTCTGTTCCAGATGTAAGAAAGGCAGAGGCGGTCCAGGCGGCAGTAGAGGGTGATATAACACCTGATATTCCTGCATCAGCACTGCAGAAGCACTCGCAATGTTTTTTATACCTTGATCGGGATGCAGCATCCCGATTGCAGCCTTGATATTTATAACGATCCACAAACGTGTGAAATCAGAATGGCACCGATCGATCTTCAACTCAATGGATATAAAGGCATTGACTTCAATGCAGATGATCTCTCTGTTGAACAGCTCACTATGGCGTGTCAGGCAGTCAGGAAGGATGGTGGTCACAGTATGCTGGCCACAGTGATCACGGATCGTCTTGATCTGATGCTGTCTCGTATTGACCAGCTAGCACGCATGAGAGAACAGAGCACTCTTATAGCGGACGTTATGGTTGGCATTCATGTCGAAGGTCCATTCATTAGTCCAACCGCAGGGTATGTTGGAGCTCATCCAGTTGAGCATGTGTTGCCTGCAACAGTTGTCAATGCACAAGCCTTGGTGTCGGCTGGGCGTGGACTCATTCGAGTGATGACGCTCGCACCAGAACACGATGCTGAATTTCAAACGACACAGTGGCTTATGCAGCAGGGTATTCTCGTGTCAGCTGGTCACTGCGATCCTTCAACAGAGGTCCTGAACGCTGCAATAACGTCTGGGCTTTCAGCGTTTACACACCTCGGAAACGGTTGCCCGCTGCATATGCATCGTCATGATAACATTATCTATCGAGTGTTGGCTGCCGATGCTCTTCGTTGGGTCATGATTATTCCTGATGGCATTCACTTGCCACCGCCTCTCATGCGTACCATCATTCGATCTGTTGGTATCGAACGGATCATTGCAGTTACGGATGCAACAGCAGCTGGGGGAATGGGGGCAGGTCATTTTTCTTTGGGGAGTCAGGAGGTAGTTGTTGAGCCAGATGGTGCTGCATGGGCTTCAGATCGATCGCATCTTGTAGGATCAACCGCATCGATGAAAAGAGTATGTGAGATTTTAGAACAGGGTGTTGGCTTGACGCAAAATGAAATCGTTCAGATTACAGAGGTCAATCCATCACTGGCGATAGGCTAAGAGAGACACGCTACGGTTTTCTTTAGTTGCTCAAGTGAATGATCTTTACTGCGGTTGCGACAAATCCGGATGCATCAGGTCCTGGTCGATCACGGGGGCGCCAGTACATGAGGTGGGGCAAGCGGGCCATCGATCTCCTTGATAACGCCCTAGTAGCCACCCCACAAAAACGATGATGGGAATCGCTATATTCTGGAGAAAGCGTGGCGGATGTATGAGCGCATGCGTCTTTTGATGCCTCCACAGCAAGTGAGCCAGATAAAAAAATGATGGCTTACCAGTCGGACTGCTATTCACAAGAGCAAAGACGCCTTGCAGGTATGTGTCGAGATCCCCAGCGGGAATGGCTTGTCCCGAAAACTCGATCAATTCTTCTCCGGCATTCCACCATGTGTGCTTTGATCCTGGTGGAAATACGCATGTTTCGCCAGCTGCAATGACCAATTGCTTCCCGTCCAGGAGCACGCCAAGTTTTCCTTTGAGAACAGTTGTCTCCTCAGAAATTTGAAAGTGAGTATGCAAGGGAGGCCCCTGTACTCCCGAGGCCAATGTTCCATGTATTTTGAGAATGTCCTGATTCTGCCCGCCACGAATGCGGGTAAGGAACAGCCGTTCACGTTTGTCAGGGCTTTCTAAAACGAGGTGCGGGGTATCTGTCATAGATGGAGCGATAGTGCGAAAGATAGAATCCGTGTTCTCGATGTCTGGTGCCACTTGTCCCTATGGCAACACAGATAGAGCCAAGACAAAATGAAGAGGTTGTAGCATATCTATGTCATGAACATCTCTGCTGTGACAAACACCCATCAGAATGAGGCACCGCAATCCTTATGGATGATCGATAAGCGTGTGAAGCGTTGGAAGAATCGATGTAGCCCAGATTTCATAGCCATCGGGACTCAGGTGGAGGAGGTCCGGCATAATGTTTTTCTCAAGGATTCCATCAGCGGTCAGAAATTTTGGGCCGATGTCGAGGTAGAAAACATGCTCGCCATCATCCAGCTTTTTAATCAGGTCATTGGCACCTTCGTTCACCTTTCTTTTGGTGTCGTCAGGCGCATGACCCCTTGGGAAAATAGCGAGAAGCAGTACTTTTGTTTTGGGGAGTTTCTTCCTTAATTTTTCGACAATGGCACCAATACCTTCTGCGATGTGCTCGGAGGAGTCACTTCCAGAGTTATTGGTCCCAATCATCAGGACAGCTGCCTTTGGGCTAATGCCCTTTATATTGCCGTTATCGAGTCTCCAGAGAACGTGCTGAGTGCGGTCACCACCTATTCCGGCATTCATGGCTTTCAGTGGAGCAAAGTATTTCGCCCATACGT
>CAXFJI010000367.1:0-3087 GCA_964003275.1 uncultured Planctomycetaceae bacterium | reverse complement strand
TGAGGATCTAATGCCTTATCTGTATTCACGATTATGTCCTTATGGTCGTTTCACTGATTTCCCAGAATCAGTATTTCCGTTCATCTTGCAGAAGAATCGCTCTAAAGCCAGCCTCGCACGCAGACCTCGGCTTGCCTCACTCTTCAAACTTCTATCCAACTCATGAAGATCCAATGGCAGACGCCTCGAACGAAGTGGGCCTAAGTGCTTGAGTGCATTCTTTGCTTGACTCATGGCTTTCGGCCAGGCTGCGACACCTGCATCTCTCAATGCTGCTTCAATATCCGCTGTCCTTCCGGATGTACGACGCAATGACAAAAGTCGTGCAGCCGTAGAGAGCTTCCTGAAAACACTTGACGCCTGAGCGTTAATTCCAATAACGTTTTCTCCACTTTCGAGAAGTTCAGTGAGTTGACGTATGGCTCGACGCGTATCGCCTACGGCAGCTGCATCGATCATACCCCAAGCCGTTCTCTCTTTTTTGCTTACCACCATGTCGTCAATCCATTCAGGAGGAACGGTCTTGTTTTTACCTGATGCTCCAATGGCAGCGGCAAGCCGCTGTACGGCTTGATCGAGAAGACCCAAGCTATTGCCAATACGTTCTACGAGTTGCTGAGACGTTGCAACAGAAAGTCGGAGGTCATAACGCAATAGGGACCATGACTTCACCCATTTCGACACATTTGCCTTTGGGGGAACTGATATATCAACAACAATGCCTGACTTCATTGCGGCTTTCGCTAGCCTTGTATTTGAGGGAAAACTTTTCACCTCAAGCACAATGACTCCTTGGGATGGTTTCTTTAAGGCTACGGCTTCCAGTTTTTCTCGTGCTGATGACACGAATGCATCCGCCTGACGTACAACTGCAACTCGAGTGACGCCAGCAAATAACGGAACGGTGGCTGCCTCATCAAAGACATCTCGTGGGTCAACATCCTCGTTCCCAGCAAACTCTCGCCATGCCCAGGACCACTCTGATTCTTCTGGGCACACTTTTGCCCGAATCATATCGAGAAGATTTTTGGCTAAAAAAGAATCATCACCAACAAGCACGATAAGTGGCGTGTCATCAACTGACCATTCATCACCTGTTGTAAGAATGTCAAATGCGCTGAGTCGTTTTGCCACAGTGTTACACTCCTCAATGATCAGTCTATTCAGAGATCAGTGTAACGAGTCTCACAAAAAATAATTGGAAAAGACGAGACCGCAAGAACAGGATTTTACATCCTGTTTGTTCAGCGGTCTTGAGAAGGGGTGGGAGGGGCCTCCCGCAGGCCTCGCAAATGACCTATCAGACGGTTGCCCGAAATTTTCACTGGGCCATCCGTTATTTTTTTTGACACATTTCCCACAATATCTTCGACTTCTACACAAATAAATGCACGAGCTGGAGCCGTACGATCTGGACTCCATTGGTACACTCCTCTCGGTTCAATTCCTGATGCAATTGTAGACCAAGGCCCATTTGCATTTGGAGAGAATAGGATTCTTGCTGTTTGTGGAGCAATAAACTGGTCACTGCATGTATACTCAATACTTATTGTTTCGTCTTGCCGAGAAGAATCTTTCACTGACACATGTACTTCAATTTCTGGAGGCTCATCATCCACAACGACCCAAACCTGAGGAGGCGTACCCGACAAGGGTGACAGGTCCGAACTCGCACCGGTGGTCGCTACTTCTAGACGAAATCCATACAACCCTGACGACGGCACTGACACATCAATCGGACTCACACCATCTGTATCGACACCGGACTGCTGCCAGGTGACGCCTCCATCACGCGTTGCCCATAATTCAATTTTCAGACTTTTTTCGTTCTCCTGATCAACCTCGTAATCCCATCGAAAATGCCTTGATGTACATAGTTTTAAGGGACGGCCCCGGTATTGCATGACCGACTCATCATGTTCACCATCGCTTGGAGCTGTCGATATTGGATCACCTTGGATGGAGCGAACTGACTTTACAACAGGATCCTTTGAAACAAAGGGTTTCACCTGACCGTCTACAGTGGGAGGGATATCGTTATTCTTTCGATCTGCTCCTATCCATTCTTCTGCAACTTCAGCAGACCATGTATGTCCATCCGATGCAATTTTTCCTATCAGATGGCTTTTATTCCTCGGTTCAACATTTTGAGGGCGATTGTGTCCTGATGGCTGAACATTGAGTGATGGAACACGTAATTCTCGAGCAAGATCATCCTGATCAAGCCCCGGATCAGATGACTCAAGGGGAAATTGCTTACTTGTTTTATTGCCAGACTTATCTGCAATCGTAATTTTTACAACCAATGCATCAGTCTTGTCGCCGGCCCACCAAATCTCTTCACCAACTAAATGGGCTGGGCTTTCACGAGAAAGTATTCCGACTGCAGCTAATGCTTTCCATTCAGCACCCACTCGTGTTCTGTACTCGAATTTCATTCCTTCAACATGCAATGAGTCATCTGTTGCAGCATACCGACACATAATTTCCCCATCAGGACCTTTCCAAACATGAGCGACTAACCGTGGACCTACGGCATTCACAAGTACTCGCATGTCAGGACCAGCCCCACCGCGGGTTCTCCCTTTGACATCGATGACACGAATACGAAACCAGTATTCACCATCCCGATCTGCTTGGTATTGAAAAGAACCTGCTGTTGGTAAAACTTCTCCTGCAGATTGCCATGTGATCCCTAGGTCTTTTGAAACACTCATCACGACTCGCTGAGCAGTTGCATCAATATCACTTGCCTTTGGAATTCGAAATGGAATAGAGAAACTCTGGTGATGGGTTCGTACGAGTTCCGGTAAATCCTCAGCGCGTAACTCATCAGGCGCAGCAAAACACAAGGTGGCCAAAAGGACTTGTCCATACGTACATATAAAGCACATCTGTCTCATCGTATCTAAGCAATCGACCATCGTACGGCCTGCGGTGTTAGCTTTTCGGTAGAAGCCGCAGAAACTACCTGTTAAATTAGGCATTCAAATAACCGCTAAAAATGCCCTGTGGGCTTCGGTGCGGGTCAGGAAAACTACAGAATCTTTGCTAGACCCATGCCCGACTCTCCTGCCATACTGCCGG
>CAXFJI010000366.1:0-3098 GCA_964003275.1 uncultured Planctomycetaceae bacterium | reverse complement strand
AATTTCGTCCTCTCGGTTGTCAGGATATTTAAACCACTCCGTACTGAAAGAACCATCTCGATTCAAGAGTCGAGAAAGAGCAAGCACCTGATAGTCGCGAACATACTTGTCTGCTCTACGATACACACCATCTAATTGCCCTGTTGCCTTCAGGCGTCGCTGACACCCATACGACAAACCAAACAGTCGATGCGTCCCTCCACAAGCTACTCCCCGGATTGGCTGCTCAATCTCTTCTTCCATTAAACGCTTGATTGACCATAACTGACCATCACGACTTTCCCACTGAGAATCTGTGTGTAGATAGTGTGCAAGAGAAATAAGGGCAAAGGTGAGTTCCGTACCAGATTTACATGAGAGCTTTTCTTCCTCGATGAGATCTGAAACAGTGAAGGATTGAGAGTTCAGTGTAATTGGGGAATGCCTTGACACCCTGCACTGTGCAAGGATCGCAAGATATTGTGCTGAGTGCCCCTGAAGACCGACACCATACAATGCTTTTGGGTGATCGTCTTCGACCACTAACATCACCTGACCGCGGCATCGCCCTCCCATATTCATCCAGCCGATGGCGTTCACTGGTGTTCCACGAGGACCACCGACTCGAAGTTGTGATGGTATGCCAAACGCCACAAAACCATGCATGATCTCCCACGGAGAATGCTGAGCTGTATTGAGAGGCCGGCGTTGATAGGCATTTAATGTGCGGCTAATGCCCACGCGAAGACGTTCCAGTCTGCGTGATTTCGGAGGCTGAGGGCCCGTTGGCTTCCGGACTGCATATGGATTGGCACTGGGGCTGTCTTGAAGCACTGACTTTTTTTTGTACGAGGGATCAATTGCATCGTTGGCTGCTTGTTGAAGAATATCTGAAACAGAGTTGATCAGATCATGCATCTCATCCCAAGAAGAAATTGATATCGACACCTCGGAACTGGGGCTGGACATCAATGCCCTCGATGAAGCGATTTCATCTGCAGTCGCCGGTGGAGGCTTTGGGACATTGATAAACTTTGGCGTTGGCTCTTCTCGCTGAATAAATCGATCAAGGAACCGTTTGGGCGTAGCCGCCATAAGTGTGCCGTAGAAAAGAACCCCAAAGAAACACGAACCCATCAAAAGCCACGGCATACATGTGAAAACAACAAGCGCAAAGCTCTTTCTCTGATCGACAGGGCAACGTGGGCGACTAGCCGAACATTGCGGCCTGTTATTGGAAATCTTCACAGCTTTTTCTGTCATGACTTAAGGAATCTTCGGGCACACACCAACACGGTCTTGCTATCGGCCGAATAGCCTTTCATAACGCGGTCACGCCATCCTATGATCCCCAAGTCTCAGCAAACGTTTCCACCGTAACAGGTGGTATTCTTTATCCTGCTTCACCCCATGACCCTAAAACAGATAAAATTTGCCTTGCTTACGCAGTGGCATGAGCCTGCCCATCAGTTCCTAAGAAATTCTCTCAAGAAATCTAAAAGACTTTGCGGAGGGTTTCAGCCATGGACCAATCGGGCTCTGACGAAGGATCTGCTGCCCAGTTGCGCCAGCGGTTCACATCATTACCAAGATCTCTGCCGCTCACATTCTTCAAAGACGTCACTGCCCGGTACTGAACTGCTGGATCTGGATCTTCAAGGGCTTTCGCTAAGACGGGAATGGCTGACTCTGCCTTAGAATCCCCAAGCATCCGTACGGCACGAAGTCGTACATCAATATCGGAATCAGTCTGATATCGATGGGACAATAACTCAACAGCCTCTGTACCACCCCTTTTCCCCCATGCATCACATGCTGCCATTCTGACTTTTGAATCTGGATCTTCCAGTGCGCCGCGACATATGGAAAAAGCTGCCGGAGTCTCGAAGGTGCTTGCAATTCCAAGAATCCTAATACGCACACGAGGATCATGCTCAGCGAGCATTGATTGGACAAGCGTTTCTGTAAATGACTCTTGCTCAGAAATCTCCGCACGACGAACCTTCGATGCCAATAATTGGACTTTTTCAATCCTTTGATCTGCCGTTAAGCCATACTTCTCCTTTAGCCGATCAGACTGGCTGACACTTTCCCACGGCATCTTCCAACTCGTTGACTGCGCACAACCAGCCACCAATACAAACACCAATACAAAAAAGACACTCAAGACTGCTCGAGAAAATCCTGAATGAATTTCGTAAAATATCTTTTTAATACACATGTCCCGCAGACCATACCGCCCCTTCCAGTGTCAAACCAGACCATCTGAGCAACAAAAGAAAAGCCCTCAACTTCCTCACTTTTTGCAGTTCCACATTATTTTTACGGAAAAACCCTATTCTCTCGCTCACCCCGTCTACAACACCATATATTTGCACTTTCGCTCGACCACGAAACGTGGTCGCATGACAACATGAATGCAAGATCTCTTCGTCTGATTCCTCTCAGAATTGCTGCAACCATGGCAGCAATGATTTCGTTGTCAGCGAATGCTGACACTCGTAGTCCTGAGTGGCTACAACTTGAAGTCCGTGCATCAGATGCATCATGTGATGTGGTCGAAGGCTTTATCAAGGCCGAAGCCGCTGACGGGGGCGTGCTTGTGGAACAAATGAATGGTGAACTTTGCCTGTTTCAGCCTGACATCATTGTTTCTCGTACAGCGATACCTGCCCCCATTCCTTTTGAGTCCTCACAAGAAATGGGCCAAGCGATTCTTGGTGAACTTCCACCAGGATTCAACATACTGACAACCAAACACTATATCTTTTGTTTCAATACCAGACGTCAATATGCCCAATGGACTGCATCTCTTTTTGAACGACTAAATGATTCATTCATCAACTATTGGAAACGCGCTGGCTGCGATATTGAAACGCCCAAGCAACCACTCGTTGTAATTATTTTTTCTGATCGTAAAGAATATGAAAAATATTCGACTGGTGATCTTACCGCCACATCTCATCAGGTTGTGGGGTACTACAATTTACTCACGAACAGAGTCACCACATTTGATCTCACGGGATCAGAGGCGCTTAGACCTTTCACGCAATCAAATACTTTCAACACAGGCAACCTTCTTGCACATCCCGCAGCAGCCAACCTTGTTGCAACCCTGA
>CAXFJI010000365.1:0-3113 GCA_964003275.1 uncultured Planctomycetaceae bacterium | reverse complement strand
ACGATGTGTCTGAGACGTGACAAGTAGCACCGATGTTTGACTGCTCGTTTCCACGGGCTCAAGCTGCATAAGCCTCCACACTCGGGGCCCACTGAGAGGTGACGTGAAATCAAGTTGATCATCTGCCACGACATGCCCCCACTCGATTGGCTCATGAGCAAGTGAAACACTTCCTGTCAGCCGAATGCCAGAGACATTTTCAAGCCACTCGGCTAAGCGGGGTTGAGACGCAGATAACAGTGATTTATTGCCAATGCAAACCAACAGAGACGCACCGCGGCGAACCTTCTCGTTCAGCCTTTGTATATCTTCTGCCTGAGGAATAAGGCCGTCGCTCAGAATGATTAATTGTTTTCGACTTGCATCGTGGCCTGCTTCGTCGATTGCCACCACATCTGGCGAAGGTATTGACTGAGGACGCGCCTGCGCGAGGGACTGAAGGGCCTTACCGATTCCCAGTTGGGATCCATCTGATTCTCCAGAACGACAGACAACTTCAATACGTTTCTCGAAGGCAGGAGAACGGAGAACGTTAATCAAGGAAGACGTATCACCCGTAAAATATGGTCGAGTAGCAGCCAGAACGACACTCATCACCAGAAGAACACGAACCAGCGTAAGCATGAGTGACGCACTCTTCTGACTGGCCCATGACGTACGTGCAGCTCGCCGCACCAGATCGATGGCTCCCCAACCAATGGGGACCGCACGTGACACGATCGACCAGAAAAGAACAACTGGTATGGCAACTGCGAGAAGCCAAGGCAACAATGCTGGCCAAAAGAGGGAAACCGCAAGAAGTGGCAGGGTGGACATACTGACCCCTTTCACCCACTCTGCTTGTCAACCAATCGGCTGATAATCGTATCAGAGTCAATATTGTCAGCCTCGGCAGCAAAAGATAGCACCAGTCGGTGCCGCAAAACAGCAGGCGCCGCCCGCAGTACATCACGGACTTCAACACAAGGCCTACCCCCGAGTGCTGCATGGGCTTTCGCAGAAAGCACGAGAAACTGACTGGCACGTGGCCCGCAACCAAAACGCACCCATTCGCGCACCCACGGAGCAGACCCGGCAGATTCCGGCCGTGTCGACCGTACCAGATCAATGGCAGCAGCAAGTACATGCTCGGCTACTGGCATCGAAAAGACCACAGATGTCACACGTTCGAGTACCTCTTTACTTATCACTGGACTGACCGCCTGCATTCTATTTTCAGTTGTTCGCCTTACGATCTCCAATTCATCTTCACGGTTTGGATATGTCACCCGAAGCATGGACATAAATCGATCAAGCTGACCCTCGGGCAGAGGGTAGGTTCCTTCCTGCTCGATGGGATTTCGTGTTGCGAGGACAAAAAATGGCCGAGGAAGAGGGTGATGAATTCCACCAATAGTTACCTGCGCTTCCTGCATTGCTTCGAGCAGGGCGGACTGCGTTTTTGGAGACGCACGATTTATTTCATCGGCTAAAACAACATTATTGAAGATGGGCCCCCTCAGGAAACGAAGGTGCCGTCGCTCATGAGTTGGGCCACGTTCCGTTCCCTCTGTGTCAAGCACATCTGTCCCTGTGATATCTGCCGGCATGAGATCCGGTGTGAATTGAATCCGACCAAAGTCCAATTGCAATGAGGACGCTAAGGAACGAACCAAAAGAGTTTTTGCCAAGCCTGGAACACCCTCGAGAAGGCAGTGACCACCGCAGAGTATGGCAGCAAGCATGTCATCGATCACACCGTGCTGGCCAATAATGACGGGTGACAATGCAGCGTGGATAGCATTACGAAAATTTTCCAACTCAGATAATGCTGAGCGGATGTCTTCCAAACGTTGATCGCCAGAGCTGCGGTCATCAGTCATGGTAAGGGCCCAATAGAAAAAAGTCGGGTTGGACTGGCTACAAACATAGCGTCAGATGTGAGAGAAATGAACAGCTGGCAACCAAATGGATCTGAAGACTGAATTGCAGAAACGCTATCGATTGGCACTTCAAATGGCTTCTTGAGTTGTCGCAAAGAAATTGGGCTGATCAGGTCAATTGAAACCCGCGGCACTGTTTCAGTGTCTCTCAAGGAGGGATGAAGAAGAACCCCTCCCCCCATCACGGCTGGCCCAACAGCATGCATGGACTTCCGCGTAGCAGACAGATCACCATCAACGATTGAATACGCAACGAGATCTGCCCAACAATGTGCCTGATACTGTTGAACAATAACCGTTTGCCCAAAGCATCCAACAATCCGCAGCTGTTCCTGATTCGCTACCTCCCAGACAGCCCTCACCTCCTCAGACTCTGTTGAAAGTTTGACGATACCGCCTTTATCGCGAGCGGTAATGAGCAAGCCTGTTGGCGTCCCAACGATTGGATTTGCATAGGAAATACCTTTTACTCGATCAGAGGCATGATTCACCTGAGATGTTTCATCATACTCATAGTGCCACTTCAGCCTCCCGTCACGATAAAACGCCCACACACTTCCTGCATGATCTGCTACCACAATAAGATTATCGATAAGTGATGCCTGCCGTTGACCACGTGCATAATCTATTCCGTCATTCGCCACACTCGTTGCAAGCCTGCGACGCCAAAGGACAGTGCCATCTTTGGCATCACAAGTCACCAGTTCTAACCAACGACGGTCCCCTTCACTTCGCCCAACAACCACACACAACTCATGGTCTGCAATGGGCGGACCATCGAACTCACTGATCCGTTCTGGAGGTTGAATGGACCACATAAGTCTTCCTTCAGCCACATCTGAACAATCAAGACACGTGAGGTGTGGGCCAAGTCCACCTGCATGAATATTTGCATACAGCAAATGGCCAACAACAGAAATGGAAACAGGACTCGCGTAATCTGGGACATCCGCATACACGGGAGGAAGCATGGACCGTGGAAACACAAGCGTGTCACTCAATGGCACATGCCGCCATGCTGGACGACCATTCTTGCGCTGTACTCCATGAATCTTTCCCTCGGAAAGCCAGGCTGTAAGACCAGCAGCAACAACAGGGGGAGCAGAACACTCCAGTGGAACTGGTCGTGACCACCGCACATGCCAACCTTCGGGTTGCTGAAGCCACGACATTCGCTCCATGCCGTTTTGT
>CAXFJI010000364.1:0-3122 GCA_964003275.1 uncultured Planctomycetaceae bacterium | reverse complement strand
GTCGGCGAAACGGCTTGCATTGCTGGCAAGCGGACTGGACCAGCAAAGACCCGGACCTTTCCAAATACCGCAGCATTCCGATCAGAAAGATTCATCAGTGCGATGACAGGGTTTGCAGTTGAGGGCCAAAAAACAAATGTATGCCGCCCTAACTGATCCTGCGGCTCGTCCGAAGCCACTGGCGGCTCGACCTCAAACCCTCCAGCATACTGCTGTTCCACTGACCCTCCACTCGCCCCAACCTCCAAAACACTGACGCCAAAAGTTGCTACCTGGTGCCTCGGATACTCAATCTCAACGAGATGAGGCTTCCCTACAGCGGCACCCGCAATAACAACACCCTCCCACGAAGGCTGGTCCGTCGACGGCACTGGAGGCAGTCGCAACACCGCACCCTGAGGGTGTGGCTCGACAACTGAGTCCCCATGACTCAGCAACCCACTGACGCGTGGCACCAACGATGAAACAGCAGGCAGGGGCACATTTGGCATTTTTGGCAACGGGATGTTCGGACGAGTCATCGATGGAAAAGGGAGTGCCGGCAACTTCACGGACGGAAGAGGCAACGCCGGCACCGACAGAGACGACATGGTGCTCGACAGACGGCGAAGCCGCTCATGCAGCCTCGGACTCGCCGGATCAAGTTCATAAACCAACGTCCACGCCTCACTTGGCTCACGAAGAGGCTCATCATCAACAACGAACAAATCAATGGAATGTGTCGCCACCGGACGCGACCACCCAAAACCGCTTCTCTCTACAATCTCAAAGGCTACCTCACATACGCTGTCGTGCTCGGGCAACTCCACCTCAAACTCAATGGGTTGAAATGACCTCACTTCAACCCCCTCTCCAGCCGGCACTGCAGGCGCATCATCTGCATGAATAAGACGAGACTCAACGCTCAATTCCATTTCAGTGAGCACATCACGCACAGTCATCAACAACTCTCGCGGTGCGGAAGAGCCCGATCGCACTTGAAGCATGGGCCAGGCCATAAACCGCACCGTCTCTCCACCTCGATAGACTGAACCATGCGCAGGCTCATTCGAGTCAGAATGAACAATACGAAGTGATGCGTCCTCTGAACGCGATACCGTCAATCTGTTACCGTTCCCATCAAGCTGACGGAGCACAGTATTAGCAAACACCTCAGCAACCGAGATATTGATCTCTGTCACAACCTGTGGCTCTTCTTGAGCTGCCACCTTGATCGCCAGCCGAGCATGTCTCCAATCTGCAATCTGTACCTCAACGCCATTGTGCTCTCTTGGCCGATAGTCATGAATAAAGAGCGTATTTTTCTCAGCATGAATCGACACCGCAGCATCATGATCTTCACAGAGCAATCGCCAGTGAAGTGGCGCACGAGCGTCTGTTTCTTGCGCGACGCTGATGGTGCCTGACCAGGCTCGCGGACGCCCGTCACCCCACTCAATCTGGATACTCACGGACGGCTCGCGCACACCATTCGCAAGAACGATAGAAAGCCGTGCGTGTACCACGACTGCAAAGCACAGCAAAACAAGTCGAACAAGATATACCACCAGACCGACAGCCCTCAGTTCCAGGTGGGAAAACAGATGCCTGCACCCATCACAACATGCACAGGATGCTAGCGAGATTCCCTATCTTGTGAAAAGGGCGATTCGATCGAAAAAAGCAGGGCTTTGATACTACTCTGGTGTCGTCTGTGTTGCAGCCGTCAGCGGTGACATCCATGCTGAAAGAGCATTTGTTCCCTCCCCGAGACTGAGGACACTGCACAATTCCTCTCCCACTGCCTTGCATCGATCCGAGACATCGCTTTGCTCAAAAAAGTCGTCTGGTTTTGCATAGAGCAGGTGCTGTGACTGGGCACCGTGTTCGTGTGGCTTAATACAATGCCACGCAGGTGTACTCACTGCATCACCACATGGACTTCGAATGATGACACGATCCCGTGGTGATACCTGCCAATCAGCAAAAAGGCCTCCAAAACTTCTCGCGTGCTGGGATCCGGAAGGCTGAGTTTGCCATCCAATAAGATCGTTCATGGTCAAACCAATATCCGCAGGGAGTACAAGCCCATTATACCGTTGTCCTGCCATCCGTTCTTTTGGATCGACGACGATAACCGGCACATGAATGGTTTCACTAAACGGCAACTGTTCCTCGGACTCATCAGCCGATCCACCGATCCAACCGTGAAGTCCGAGCGGCATCCCTCGAAGCCCCGCCACGAGCAGCACAGCTTCAGCATCTTGTTGCTGAAAGTAAAACTCCTGAAGCATACCCCCAAGGCATCGATCAAGGAGGCTTATCTGTGCAGCAAACACATGCCGAAGTGTCACAATCAGATCAGGATCTTCTGTAGCCTCCAGCTTTCTATTTGGCACACGACATCCTGATGGCGGCGGTGGGTCGTCTGGATCGATGTATGCTTCAACGACTTCTTTCGGAGCATCCCAGCAGTCCCCAAGACTTCCAAGATTCACCCAAACAACATCCGGACGATCAGATGCGATGATCTTCGATGCAACCTCGCATACGTTTGCCACACCTGTCGACGATTCATCAACAGGCCGTTGCTCGGAGCATGCGGATTCAACAATCGTGATATGGGCCTGGTCAGGAGGAGCTGCTGCTTCCACGATACTTGGTTGATCAGAAATAATAGACACACTTAATCCGGCACGAACAGACCGTTCAAGAAGCGATTCCCGCCCCTCTCCAAAAAGGTCACGAACAGTCGAATGAGGATTCGGCGTCGGAGTAAGTACTTTATCGAAGATGACCCCTCGTGCTGCCAACCCATCAAGAGCTGGCGCTGCAACCCAGGTGGAGCCCCACGCGGGAAGAATCCAGGCCGGCAAGCGATCAATGGTAATGATCAGTACACTTTTGTTAGGTTGATGAGATTCTGCTGTTGGCGTCATGGCGGATTATTGTCCACATTGAAGTGTGACCTGCCACATCCTACGCCCGAATAGCCATGCCAAGGTACGTTTTCAATGACTAATTCATACCGAACAAACCCTGCACCAACTCCCAAGATGCCCTCTGGGATCCCCTACATTGTTGGAAACGAGGCAGCTGAGCGATTTTCCTTCTATGGAATGAAAGCCATTCTTGCAGTATTC
>CAXFJI010000363.1:0-3129 GCA_964003275.1 uncultured Planctomycetaceae bacterium | reverse complement strand
TTTCCATCTTGAGCTTCCGCCGCACGTTTCTCAGCTCGTCGTTTCGCTACCTCTTTCAACACATCGCCAACCAGATCAATGACTGCATCTGCAGTGGGATCGTCAGAGACCTCCGCTGGCAATGTTGATTTCAGGCTTTCAACAAGGGACGGTGGTTGCTTGTTGGCATCTGACGACGGGTCTGCTTCCATCGTATCGTTTTTTGGAGCACGGGCGTTTTTATCGACGGGAGGTGTCCCGTGGGGCAGAACCGTTGCATCATTTCTCTGCGACGTTGAACCCGGGCGTCGCAGCCTTTCGATGACCTCCAAAAGTGCAGCGGTTGCCGTGTCCCGAAGGCTGCCATCGAACTGCAGTTTTGGTTCAAGAAGCGTTCCACCCACACCAATAGAAATCTTTCTTCCAGCAAGTGACGCAATAACTGGTCGATCCTGTGGTAATTCTGCCGGAATTGGAAGTTCGAGTTTCAAGTCAAGCGAATCATCATCAAGTCCAACAGACCCACTCGAATGAATATCTAAACGCATGCCTGGCTTTTTGAGAGGGATTCCAAATTCAAGACCGGTATGCCAAATACGGCGATCACCAAGACGGAAGTCGACATTGGCATTGTCAGCTATCTGTATGACCGGTGGTGGCGGCAGTCCAAGTGGTAGTTCTTGAAGTGTTTTGACAGCCAAGGGGCCAGGACCAATCTCGACGGTGTGCATGGCCAATACTCCAGCAAGTGTGCCTTCGGCTGGATCACCAACAGGAATCGTGGCTCCGTTGATCCGTAGTGAAAACTCGCCACCTGTACGAGTGGCATCAGCGAGAATCGGTGCAATATATGCCAAGACACCGGAGGCGACACTTGGCTTGAGTTTCGCGTGATTGAGAAGTTGTACAGGTGCTACGCTCCATTGGCTGTATGGTCCGCTGTCAGCAGGGCCAAGTGTTGCTCGAATATCGATAGGATCACTTGTCCACGGATCATTGGCCCATGGACCACGAATTTGTATCTGTGCATCATCGACAACTACCTGCATGCGAATGATGCTACGTCGCGGTTTGCTGTGGGGCGGATCCGTTGCGACAGGAGTAGCCTCCTTCAAAAAAAGATTTTGTAGATTTGAATTTCGGTTTTTGTCAAAAGTGACGTCAATCTTGAGGCCCTCAATACGAAGCAGGCCAAGGTTTCCTCCTGAACAAAGAATAGAACCAAATCCACTGCTCACTTCCAAGCGTGACATGAGCAGCGGTGCATCAGTCCCATCATTTGGCTTGACTGCAATGCCATCAAGCTGAATGGGACCAAACCAACCGACACGAACCCGCTCAAATGTTACCGATGCTTGTAGCTCAGGCAACAAACGTTTTGTAATGCGAGTCATCATCCTCGGCGAGGATAGGTACCAAGGGATGGCTGCCATGAGGCAAAGCATGACAAGCAGAACACCTGCGATGAAAACCTTGGCCCGCCCTGTCATCCAACGAGGCCTTTGGTTTGTGTTGTCTTGATTGTGTGCATCCATGATTCTTCTCTCTCCTGCCACCTGCGTTGCCATCGTACAATGAAGGGATCAAACCTGTCACGTATCGACCGGTCATCCATTGCGATGAGATCATTGTGCCGTCAACGTTTTTGGTTGAAATTGTGAGAAACCCTTGTGTTACACTATTGTTCGCTGCGGGCGTAGCTCAGTTGGTAGAGCACTAGCTTCCCAAGCTGGTTGTCGCCGGTTCGAACCCGGTCGCCCGCTGTAGATCATTTTTTTCTTTCCCGACACGTTTTTGTGGAAAAGTACTCAACGCACTGGCTTTTAGGTTTAAGTTCATGCCAATCCGTTTTTATCTCCTGTATGGCGTATACTTGGTTCTCTAGTGAAGCCATTTTGGTGATGACTTCCTTAGTAAGGAATTATCTTCGTGTCTGAGGAATAACAGATGAAGAAAGCAATCATCCGGCGTCATTTTCTTCGTGGGCTTGGGGTTTCACTTGCATTGCCGATGTTTGACTCCTTGCGTTCTGATGCTTCGACAGTCGCCTTGTCGAAAGCAAGACGTTTTGTTTGTGTCTCGCCAACGTATGGGATGAATCCTGGAGGTTTTTTTCCTCGTGAAACTGGCCAGAATTTTGAATTCCCATCACTCTTGCAATCGTTAGTTCCTCATCGAGAGTATCTCACTGTTTTTACAAATCTGGATCACCCTGGTGTTGGTGGTGGTCACGGTTGTTCAAATACATTTCTCAATGGTGTTGATGTTGGTAAGGCCAAGGATCAGCCGCAACGTTTGCAAACGCTGGACCAGTTTCTTGGTGAGAAAATAGGACAGTCCACTCGATTCCCTACCGTACTCCTCGGGGGCAGTGGTGTGTCGTGGTCGCCGGCGGGCGTCAAGTTGCCAACAGAGGCTGATCCTACAAAAGTTTTCATGAAGTTGTTCTTGAGCGACAGCCCCAAACTGAAGGAGCAGACTCGCCAATATCTTGAGGAAGATGCCAGCATTCTTGATGTCGTATATGAAGATGCAAAGGGCTTGGGATTAAAGTTAGCGAAAGCCGATAGAGGCAAACTGGATCAGTTTCTCACGGCTGTTCGTGAGGTTGAACGCAAGTTAAAGCGCAAGGCAGATTGGCTTGATGTCAACAAACCAAAGGTCAGTGATACAGTCATTCGTGGTGACGATGATAGCGATGTCTTGGTAGATCTTGCATATCCATATAATACCTCTGTGATGTATGACCTGATGGTGCTCGCACTACAAACGAATTCTACGAACGTTATTACGTACGGACATCCAGGGGGGAATCGTTTGTTTCCGTTTGACGGTATCACTCTGGGCTATCACTCACTGACGCATCATGGAAAGCGGCCTGAACTGCTCAAAGAACTTGCGATCATTGAACGTTTTTATGCTGAGCAGTTTTCACGATTCCTCACAAAACTACGAGACACTCAAGACCGTGATGGACAATCCTTACTGGATTCAACGGTGGTCCTGTTTGGTAGTGGAATGGGCAATGCAAGTTCGCATTCCAGTCGCAATCTTCCGGTTATGGTTGCAGGGGGTGGATTCCGTGGAGGCAGTCACCATCGCTTTGATCGCCAGGGGCGAGATGGACGTCCGCTATCAGATCTTTTTGTG
>CAXFJI010000362.1:0-3130 GCA_964003275.1 uncultured Planctomycetaceae bacterium | reverse complement strand
AAAAAGATTTCTATTTGGCAGGATCGTTTCAACGGCTTCCTGCCTGTCTCGGATCGTGCTCTTATCGCTTGGGTTCGATGAGGTCTTCTCACCCTCCGTTTACGTTCCATATCGTGGCCCGTTGACCATACGCGGAAGGCGTCCTATTCTCCCATGAATACGGCTTTTGAGAAGGCGTCGAATCGACTGCCTACTGATGCCGGTGTCCGAACAGGAGGAAGGTGTGGCCCAACGATCAGACGGAGCAGATTCGAGTCGGATGTTCAATTTTTCTGCGGGGCCGGCTGTCCTTCCCCTTCCCGTATTGAGGCAGGCCCAGAGCGACTTGTTGGCTTTGCCAGGAGTTGGAAGTTCGGTTCTCGAGATTAGTCATCGAAGTGCTGCCTTTGATACTATTCTTGAAGAGACCTTGGCAACGCTCCGCCATCTTTTATCCGTTGGAGAAGATCATGAGTTGATACTTTTACAAGGTGGAGCAAGTCTACAATTTTCAATGATTCCAATGAATTTGCTTCGTGGGCATGGTTCAGCGGACTACATTCTGACTGGTAGCTGGGGAAATGCTGCACTGAAAGAGGCTCTCCGTGAAGGAGATGCTCGCATTGTGTGGGATGGCAAAGATAACAACTACAGTTGTTTGCCCAGGATCGAAGAGTTGAACGTGTCATCGGATTCAGCATATGTTCATCTAACAAGTAATGAGACGATTCAGGGTGTGCAATGGAAGCAGGTTCCTGACGTCGGAGACGCACCGCTCATCTGTGATTGCTCAAGTGATTTTCTTTCTCGTCCAATTGATGTGAGTAAGTATGGTCTTCTGTATGCGTGCGCGCAAAAAAATGCTGGAATCGCAGGCGTCACGGTGGTTGTGATCCGCAAAGATTTGCTGCATAGATGTGGCGATGCGTTGCCGAAAATGATGAACTATCAGACGTACGTAAAGAATGGTTCTCGGCCAAACACGCCTCCTGTTTTTGCGGTGTACATTCTTGGGCTCGTTTGCCGATGGATTCAGGAATCAATGGGTGGGTTGTCGATGCTTGCTCAGCAGAACGCGTCAAAGGCACAACTCCTATATGACGTGATTGATAAATCTGATGGTTTTTATGCGGGGCATGCTCACGCATCATGCCGATCGGACATGAACGTTACGTTTCGCCTGGGTGATGAAACGCGTGAGAAACAATTTGTGGAGAAAGCTGCTGAACATGGTCTTGTGGATTTGAAGGGTCATCGTTCCGTTGGAGGTATCCGAGCCAGTATTTATAATGCGATGCCTCTGAAGGGTGTTGAAACGCTCCGGCAGTTCATGCTTGATTTCCAACAATCTCACTGATCAAAAACTTTTTGAGCGACTGATACGATTTTTCTTTAGGAACTAAAATGCCATCCATCGTTGTTCTTGATTCTCTCAGTCCCGACGGACTTGCCCTTCTTGATAAAGCCAAAACTCGTGGTGTCACGTACAAGGTAGCAACCGGTCTTTCAGGCGAGGCTCTTCGTACGGAGTTAGCAGCTCATGATGGTGCCATCTGTCGTAGCGGTGTGAAGATCACTGCGGATGTTTTGGCAGGGAATACCCGGCTTCGGGCGATTGTGCGAGCAGGTGTCGGGACCGACAATATTGATAAGGATGCAGCAACCCGGCAAGGTATTGTGGTAATGAATACTCCTGCTGGCAACACTGTCAGTACTGCTGAACATGCCTTTGCTCTCATCTTGGCTCTATCGCGAAATGTTGCGGCCGCTGATGCCAGCCTTCGTGATCACCGATGGGATCGAGGGAAATTCATGGGGGTACAGCTATCTGGAAAAATCCTTGGTATTGTTGGTATGGGTCGGATTGGACAGGCTGTTGCTGAACGGGCAAGGGCTTTTGATATGCGTGTCGTGGGGTACGACCCCTTTCTTTCACCGGAGCGGGCAGCTGACCTTGGCGTTGAGTTAGTGCCAAAAGTGACTGATATGCTGCCCATGGTTGATTATCTCACCGTTCACACACCGCTTACTGATGAAACACGACACCTAATCGGACGATCTGAGTTGTCTCAACTCAAAAAAGGTGTTCGGCTTGTCAATTGTGCCCGAGGAGGTATTTACGACGAAGAAGCTCTCGCTGAGGGGCTCAAGTCGGGAGTGATTGCAGGCGTAGCACTCGATGTTTTTGAGTCAGAGCCTTGTACTGAAAGTATGTTATTTGACATGCCAGGTGTGCTTGTGACTCCGCATTTGGGGGCGAGCACAGAGGAAGCTCAGTCGCAGGTGGCAGTTGAGGGTGTTGGCCTGCTAGTTGATTTTTTGATGACAGGAGCGATCCGCCACTCTGTGAACGCGAATGCGATTGATCCTTCGGCGATAGAAGGTGTTCGAGGCTTTCTGGATCTTGCGTGGCGCCTTGGCTTGCTTCTTGCGCAGTTTGATGACGGAGCTCCTCGTTCCTGTTCAATCGCCTATCGAGGGGAAATTGCATCTCGTAATACGAGGTTGGTCACAGCAGCGTTTGCTGCAGGTCTCCTCGAGTCTGCAATTGAAGATGTCAATATTGTCAACTCAGAAATGCTGTTACGTGATCGGGGGATTGAATTAGTTGAACAGAGCCGTACTGACCCAGGAGCATTCAGTTCTGTTGTGGCAGTTGATCTTGTTATTGGTGATACGGTTCACCGAGCCGCAGGGACACTTTTTGGCCACTCGATGCCACGACTTGTTCAGCTTGAGGGACATCGTCTTGAGGCCTACTTAGATGGAGTGTTACTTGTATTTACTCATCAGGATGTGCCAGGAATCATAGGTCGTGTTGGGACGGCATTTGGTGGCCAGGGTGTCAATATTGCCCAAATGACGGTTGGCCGAACTGCGCCTGGTGGTGAGGCCATTGGTGTGCTCAATTTAGACCAGGCGCCAACGCCAGAGGCTCTTTCTAATGTTGCCGCCTGTGAAGGTGTCCAGTCGGCTCGAGTCGTGAAACTTCCTCCAGCAGGCAAACTTCCCTATTGGCTGGCAAATACCTCAGCTGCCACCCGATCAAGTCAAGCAAACAAATAATCAGAGTCTTTCTCGGCGTCTAGATTTTGATTTTTTCAGAAATCACGTTGATGTACCCCCTGGCTGTCTCAGCGGTAAAAAAACG